>NZ_JAFEHE010000003.1:0-268869 GCF_016887925.1 Pseudomonas sp. MIL9
CTCGGCGACCTTTTCAACTTCTGTGACTTGAGCACTTTCACTCAAAATATTCCCATCGAGTGGGTCGCGTCTGCGCTGGATTTGTCCAGCCAGGCCACTATCCGGCGGCGTCGCTTGCCTGCCGACCAAGTGCTCTGGCTGGTGCTCGGAATGGCATTGTTTCGCGACGAACCTGTTCATGAAGTCGCCCGGCGTTTGAACATCTGCGCCCAAGGTCTGGCTTCTGACCATCTGTTGGCCCGTAGCGGTGTGACCGAGGCCCGCAAGCGGCTTGGGGCCGACCCGGTTGAGTGGTTGTTTCGCAAAACTGGCACTCAATGGGGCGCGCAGCGCTATCCCGATGATGCCTGGCAAGACTTGCAAGTATTTGCGGTCGATGGTGCGCTTCTGCGCACGCCGGATACACCTGAGTTGCGAGACCATTTCGGTTCTGGAAACACCTCGACCGACCGCCAGACTCTCTTTCCCATGCTGCGCCTGGTGGCGCTGATGAATGTGCGTTCGCACCTGATCCTGGATGCACAACTTAGCCCTTACCGACGCAGCGAAATGCGTCTGGCCGATGAGTTTTTGCAGAAGATTCCCGACCACTCCGTGACGCTGTTCGATAAGGGATTCTGGAGCGCCGATCTCATGCTCAGCCTGAGCGGCGACGGCAATCACCGCCACTGGCTGATTCCGGCAAAAAAGGGATTGGTTTGCGAGGAGGTAGCCCGTTACAACCACAACGATCGTTTGGTGCGTATGAAAGTGTCGCCGCAAGCCAGAAAGCGAAATCCGACTCTTCCTACACACTGGGAGGCGCGTGAAGTCAGTTATGAAATTCAAGGCAAAGTAAAAACAGTCATGACATCGTTGCCGGCCAAGACCTACAGCACAAAGGCCGTTGCCGCGTTGTATCAAGAACGCTGGGAAATCGAATTGGGCTTCAGGGATATCAAAAGCTCAATGCAGCAGAACGCAGTGACCTTGCGCAGCAAAAAAGTCGACCTGATCTACCAGGAAGTATGGGGGCTGTTTGTAGTGGTCTAATGAAACCGGACACCCATTTAGGCGAGAATGCTCGCCAGATAGAGGTGTCTGATGACCAAACAACGTCGTTCCTTTTCCGCTGAATTCAAACGCGAGGCCGCAGGCCTCGTGCTCGATCAAGGCTATAGCCATATCGAAGCCAGCCGCTCGCTTGGGGTGGTCGAGTCCGCGTTGCGTCGCTGGGTTAATCAACTCCAGCAGGAGCGCAATGGCGTTACTCCGCAGAGCAAAGCGCTGACGCCTGAGCAGCAGAAGATCCAGGAACTTGAAGCTCGAATCGCTCGCCTTGAGCGGGAGAAATCCATTTTAAAAAAGGCTACCGCGCTCTTGATGTCGGAAGAGCACGAGCGCACGCGCTGATTGATCAGTTATGTACCCAAGAGCCGGTCGATTGGCTTTGCGCAGTCTTTGATGTCACTCGTTCGTGTTACTACGCCGATCGCCTCAGGCGCCGAACTCCAGACGTTGAGCGGCTTCGGTTGCGCAGCCGGGTTAATGAACTGTTTACGCAAAGTCGAAGCGCTGCCGGTAGCCGCAGTATCGTGTCGATGATGCAGGAAGACGGCGAGCTGATCGGGCGGTTCAAGGTGCGAGGCCTGATGCGGGAACTGGAGTTGGTCAGCAAACAACCTGGATCGCATGCCTACAAAAAAGCGACGGTTGAGCGGCCTGACATTCCGAACATCTTGAATCGAGAGTTTGATGTGCCGGCGCCGAATCAGGTCTGGTGTGGCGACATCACCTACATCTGGGCTCAAGGGAAATGGCATTACCTGGCTGTCGTTATGGATCTTTGCGCGCGCCGAGTGGTGGGCTGGGCGCTGTCGAACAAGCCGGATGCGGATCTGGTCATCAAGGCGTTGGACATGGCTTACGAACAGCGTGGCAGGCCTCAAGGGCTTTTGTTTCACTCGGATCAGGGCTCGCAATATGGCAGCCGCCAGTTTCGTCAACGGCTCTGGCGTTATCGCATGCGCCAAAGCATGAGCCGTCGTGGGAACTGTTGGGACAATGCGCCGATGGAACGTGTGTTCCGCAGCTTGAAAACTGAATGGATACCGACTGTGGGCTACATGACTGCTCAAGAAGCGCACCGCGACATCAGTTATTACCTGATGCATCGGTACAACTGGATTCGACCGCACCAGTTCAACGATGGACTGGCCCCGGCTCAGGCCGAGGAAAAACTTAACGTCGTGTCCGGGATTAGTTGACCTTGCGCAGCAAAAAAGTCGACCTGATCTACCAGGAAGTATGGGGGCTGTTGCTGGCTTACAACGTGATTCGCCGGGAGGCGAGTCAGGCAGCAGTGGCGTTTGGCCGAGCGCCGTCGGACATCCGATTCAAGCCGGCTTGCCAGTACATCGCCGTGCAGTTGATCGTGATGGCTGCGGCCAATCCCGTTTCGGCGACGGGTAGACGGTTAGCAGAACTAAGAAAAGGCGTTGCCGGGCTGTTTCTGGATCACCGCCCAAGGCCTTCAAGGCCAAGGACGGTGAAAATTTCAAAAACCCGATTTCCGGTGGACCGTAAGGCTGCTCCGCTTAAGTGAACAGCATTACGACTGATTCGGGGCTTTTTTGTTGCCATGGAAAAATAATCTCAGCGCAGGGTGCTCATCTGGTTCGTAGTCTCGCGTTGTAAGTCTTCGCTTACTCTTTCGTAAGTGTTCGTTATTTTTACAGGGTGATAGTTGCTCAGAATTTCAGGCGAGAAGTTTATCTAACTGAAAAATAAGTAAATTTTAATAAATTTACGGCATGTGACAAGCGGGTGGGGTGCCAGGCCCTGATTGCTCTTGCCACGGAACGCTTTAGTATTCGGGTTGTGTCGACGGACAGACACACCCTTCAAGGATGAAGGGAAGGAACATCGCAGGAAGCGATTCATCAGGACGATGAAAAGGAACACAGGGAATAGGGAAAAAATGCGGGCGGGTCAAACCGCCCCTTTTTTTGCCCATGAAAAAGCAAAAAGGCCCGCAAGGGGCCTTTTCGTGAACGCGGGTGAAATCAGCGCTCGAGATCCTTGATTTTGCCTTTGACACCATCCCACTCTTCGGCATCGGGCAACGATTCTTTCTTTTCGGTGATGTTGGGCCAGATTTCAGCCAGCTCAACGTTGAGCTGAATGAACTCCTGCATCTCCTCCGGGACTTCATCTTCGGAGAAGATGGCCACGGCAGGGCATTCTGGTTCGCACAGTGCGCAGTCGATGCACTCATCCGGGTGAATCACCAGGAAATTCGGGCCTTCGTAAAAGCAGTCCACCGGACACACTTCTACGCAGTCGGTGTACTTGCACTTGATGCAGTTGTCGGTGACGACGAAGGTCATTTCTAATTTTCTCCTCAGGCGCGGCTTGCTGCGCCCCTTCACGTGGGGGTCGCAAGGTTCGGGAGCGATAGTCTGCAGGCCAGGCTATAGCCAGCAGCATCCCAAACCGCGCGAGATTCTAACAGCTTGCAAGCCTATGCGTTAGATCCGTGTCTTCAGTGTATAGAGCATTTCGAGTGCACGACGTGGTGTCATGTCGTCCAGATCGAGTTTGGCCAGTTCATCCAGCACGGGATGTGGCAGGCTGGCGAACATATCGCTTTGCTGTGGCGCGGCCGGTTTGCCTTTGACTGGCTTGGGCGCCTCATGAGGCAGGGCGGTATCTTCCAGTCGGCTTAAATGCTCGCGGGCACGCACAATCACTTCGCTTGGCACGCCGGCCAGTTGTGCAACAGCCAGGCCGTAGCTTTGGCTGGCAGGCCCCGGCAGAACGTGGTGCAGGAACACGATGCGCTCGTTGTGCTCGGTGGCATTGAGGTGCACGTTGGCTACCAGCGGTTGGGCTTCCGGCAGGACCGTCAACTCAAAGTAGTGGGTGGCGAACAGCGTATAAGCCCGCAAATGCGCCAGACGCTCCGCTGCAGCCCACGCCAGGGACAGACCGTCGAATGTACTGGTGCCGCGTCCGACTTCGTCCATCAGCACCAGGCTGCGCTCGGTGGCGTTGTGCAGGATGTTGGCGGTTTCGCTCATTTCGACCATGAAGGTCGAGCGCCCGCCGGCCAGGTCATCACTGGAACCTATCCGGGTGAAGATCCGGTCGACCAGGGACAGCTCGCAACTGGCCGCCGGTACGAAGCTGCCGATGTGTGCCAGTAGCACGATCAGCGCGGTTTGCCGCATGTAGGTGGATTTACCGCCCATGTTCGGACCGGTAATCACCAGCATCCGCGTGCTGTCGTCCAGGTTCAGGTCGTTGGCGACGAACGGGGTGGTCAGGACTTGTTCGACCACGGGGTGACGACCCTGAGTGATGCGCATGCACGGCTCGCTGACGAAGCGTGGGCAGTTCAGGTCGAGGTTCAGCGCGCGCTCGGCCAGGTTGCTCAGCACGTCCAGCTCGGCTAGCGCCGCAGCGGTGTCCTGCAGCGGTGGCAACTGTGCGATCAAATCTTCCAGTAGCGCTTCGTAGAGCATTTTTTCCCGGGCAAGGGCTCGGCTCTTGGCCGACAGCGCCTTGTCTTCGAAGGCTTTCAGCTCCGGCGTAATGAAGCGTTCGGCGCCTTTGAGCGTCTGGCGGCGGATGTAGTCAGCCGGTGCTGATTCGGCCTGCTTGCTTGGCAGTTCGATGAAATAACCGTGAATGCGGTTATAGCCAACCTTCAGGTGCGAGAGGCCGGTGCGGGCCTTTTCGCGTGCTTCGAGGTCGATCAGGAACTGCCCGGCGTTCTCGCTCAGCGATTGCAGTTCATCGAGTTCGCTGTCGTAACCGGTCTTCAACACGCCGCCGTCACGGATCACCGCCGGTGGATTGTCGATGATGGCTTTATCCAGCAGCGCCGCCAGTTCCGGGTAGGTGCTGGTGGTTCTGGCCAGTTGAATAATGTGCGGGGCTTCTAGCTCAGTCATCGCCACTTGCAGCGCCGGCAGTGCACCGAGGGCGTCACGCAGGCGTGCGAGATCGCGGGGGCGAGCATTGCGCAGGCCGATTCGCGCGAGAATTCGTTCGATGTCACCGATTTCCTTGAGCTGCGGTTGCAGTTTCTCGAATCGGTAGCCATCGAGCAGACAGGTGATCGACGTCTGGCGAGCCAGCAATACGGTCAGATCACGCAGAGGGCGGTTCAGCCAACGGGTCAGAAGACGACTGCCCATGGCCGTCTGACAACGGTCGACCACCGATTGCAGGGTGTTGTCACGACCACCGGCCAGGTTGGTATCCAGCTCCAGGTTGCGGCGGCTCGCGCCGTCGAGCACGACGGTGTCGTCCAGGCGTTCATGACGCAAGCTGCGCAAGTGAGGCAAGGCGGTGCGTTGGGTTTCTTTCGCGTAAGCCAACAGGCAACCGGCGGCGCCGATGGCCAGGGTCAGGTTTTCGCAACCGAAACCTTTCAGGTCCTGGGTAGCGAATTGTTGGCAAAGACTTTTCAGTGCCGAGTCGCGCTCGAAATCCCACGGCGCGCGGCGACGCACCCCACGGCGTTTTTCGGCCGGCAGGTCTTTGGGCCAGTCATCCGGGATCAGAAGCTCCACCGGATTGACCCGCTCCAGCTCCGCCAGCAGGTTTTCCCAGCCTTTGATTTCCAGCACGCTGAAGTTGCCGCTGGTGATATCCAGCACCGCCAGGCCGAACAGGCGCTCGTCACCCAGTACTGCGGCGATCAGGTTGTCCCGACGCTCGTCCAGCAGCGCCTCGTCGCTCACCGTCCCCGGCGTGATGATCCGCACCACCTGGCGATCCACCGGCCCTTTGCTGGTTGCCGGGTCGCCAACCTGTTCACAGATCACCACCGACTCGCCAAGCTTCACCAGTTTCGCCAAATAGCCTTCGGCCGCGTGGTAAGGAATACCGCACATCGGAATCGCTTGCCCGGCCGACTGTCCGCGGGCAGTGAGGGTGATGTCCAGCAACTTGGCGGCCTTCTTCGCGTCTTCGTAGAAGATCTCGTAGAAGTCGCCCATGCGGTAGAACATCAACTGGTCAGGGTGCTGGTTCTTCAGGCGCCAGTACTGCTGCATCATTGGCGTGTGGGAGGACAGGTCGGACAGGGCTTTATTCATCGGGAATCGGAAAACTCATTGAAAGGTGTGGGGCAAAGGTGGGCATCGGCCCGGCTTTTCCGCAATTGGCGCAAGATTAACATGGGCGGTCCGCCGGACGCAGGCACGAACGCCACGCGGCTTGCTTCTGCTGATCTATGCATGAGGCATGCAAATCAGCATTTGTTTTCCATGCAAAGAACAAGCACTATGCACAGTATGCAAAAACGCAACGTTTCTACCGTCTTAAGAGCACTGCTCGACCAGCACGGAATCTCCCCCACGGAGCTTCACCGTCGCACTGGCGTGCCCCAATCCACTCTCTCGCGGATCCTCAGCGGGAAGATTGTCGACCCATCGGATAAACACATCTCGAAGATCGCCGAGTACTTCGCCGTGAGCACCGATCAGTTGCGTGGTCGCGTGGACATCACGCCGACAGCCAGTGCCGGGCGCGGTCGAGCGCATGCTGAACTCAAGGATATAAGTCTGTGGGACGACGATACCCCTGTCGATGACGACGAGGTGTCGGTCCCCTTTCTTCGCGAGGTTGAATTGGCGGCGGGATCGGGAAGATTCGTCATCGAAGAGAGCGAGCGCGCCAGCCTGCGCTTCGGCAAGCGCAGCTTGCGCCATAACGGTGTGCAGTTCGACCAGGCCAAATGCGTGACCGTGCGTGGTAACAGCATGCTGCCGGTACTGCGCGACGGCGCCACGGTTGGGGTCAACGCCGGCAAGTGCGGGATTGGCGACATCGTTGATGGCGACCTCTACGCTATCAACCACAACGGTCAACTGCGGGTGAAACAGCTTTATCGCCTGCCTACCGGAATCCGCCTGCGCAGTTTCAATCGCGATGAGCACCCGGACGAGGACTACAGCTTCCAGGAAATGCAGGAAGAGCAAATCGTCATCCTCGGTCACGTCTTCTGGTGGGGCATGTACGCCCGATAATCTCCCGTCACTGTCAGATAAAACCCGCCATCAGGCGGTTTTTTTTCGCCTGCGCCAAAGGCGCGAACGTCCTTGTTTGCATGAGTGTGAATGCGTTTGTGCATTTTTGTGCGGCTTGAATGCACTTTTACATTGACAGAATATGCATAAATGCATAGATTCGTTCTCAATCCGTACGGTTAATCGGTTCCAGCGAACCTTTTCTGCCTGCGTGATGTAAGACTCGGCAACGGACATGGTTAAGCGCACTTACACCCCCATCAATTACTCCAGGAGGCATGACATGACCATTGAGCCGCAAGCATTGCTGGACATTCCGATCTGGCTGGTCGTTGTCCTTGCGTTGGTGGGTGGGCTGTCCGGTGAAATGTGGCGCGCCGACAAGGATGGCGCACGTGGCTGGACGTTGCTGCGGCGGCTGGCCCTGCGCTCCGGGGCCTGCATGGTCGGCGGGGTATCGGCAATCATGCTGTTATATGCCGCCGGCCTGTCGATCTGGGTCGCAGGCGCCTTCGGTGGCCTCACCGCGATGGCCGGGGCGGACGTGGCGATCGGTCTTTATGAACGCTGGGCGGCCAAGCGGATCGGCGTTTGTGAAATGCCACCCCGAGACTCTCGGCCCGACCAATAATGAATCCCGTCGATAAATAAACAGGAAGTGCTCTGTCAGTCGTCGATGTGATCCTGGCGTCCATGCCAGCGACCGCGGACTGATTGCCTTGCAGGCGTGCCAGGCTTATATCAGAGCGCTCGCGCGCTAACATTTTGATCGATCCTGTAACTTGCAAGCGTGATCCGCTCGTGTACGGTAGGTCTCATTCCGCCTGATCAGGAGATGACTGTGAAAGAAATCACACAGCTGGCCGCCGAGCTCGGTAGACGCTTGCAGGTTCTCAACGCCCATGTCACCGCAGCAGAGTCCTGTACGGGCGGCGGAATTTCCGAGGCGATAACCCGGATACCGGGCAGTTCGGCATGGTTCGAGGCGGGTTACGTCACTTACTCCAACCGTCAGAAGACCCAGCAGTTGAATGTCCCTGCCGAGTTGTTTTCAACGGTGGGGGCGGTCAGTCGAGAGGTCGTCGAAGCCATGGTCCGCGGCGCGCAGGAAAAAAGTCATGCGCGTTTTGCCGTGGCAGTCAGCGGCGTCGCCGGCCCGGACGGCGGTTCGCCAAGTAAGCCGGTCGGCACCGTATGGCTGGCCTGGGGCGTCGGCGAGCAGGTGTTCAGTGAGCTACAGCACTTCCCGGGTAACCGCGACGAAGTTCGCCGACAAACGGTGAAGGCCGCGCTAGAGGGGCTGCTGCGACATGCCGCCGGAGAAATCTCAAATCAGGGGTAGGCGATCCTCGAACGCTGTGGAATAATACTGTCTACTTATACAGGTATTGGCCGTCAGGCCTTATTGATTACGTGAGGACTTTAATGGACGACAACAAGAAGAAAGCCTTGGCTGCGGCCCTGGGTCAGATCGAACGTCAATTCGGCAAGGGTGCCGTAATGCGTATGGGCGATCAGGACCGTCAGGCGATCCCATCCATTTCCACTGGCTCTCTGGGTCTGGACATCGCACTGGGCATTGGCGGTCTGCCAAAAGGCCGTATTGTTGAAATCTACGGTCCTGAATCTTCCGGTAAAACCACCCTGACCTTGTCCGTGATCGCCCAGGCTCAAAAAGCCGGCGCGACTTGTGCATTCGTCGATGCTGAACACGCTCTCGATCCTGAATACGCCGGCAAGCTGGGTGTCAACGTCGACGACCTGCTGGTTTCCCAGCCGGACACCGGCGAGCAAGCCCTGGAAATCACCGACATGCTGGTGCGTTCCAACGCGGTTGACGTGATCATCGTCGACTCCGTAGCGGCGTTGGTGCCAAAGGCTGAAATCGAAGGCGAAATGGGCGACATGCACGTTGGCCTGCAAGCCCGTCTGATGTCCCAGGCGCTGCGTAAAATCACCGGTAACATCAAGAACGCCAACTGCCTGGTGATCTTCATCAACCAGATCCGTATGAAAATCGGCGTGATGTTCGGCAGCCCGGAAACTACCACCGGTGGTAACGCGCTGAAGTTCTACGCTTCGGTTCGTCTGGATATCCGTCGTACTGGCGCGGTGAAAGAAGGTGATGAAGTCGTCGGTAGCGAGACCCGCGTCAAGGTTGTGAAGAACAAGGTGGCTTCTCCGTTCCGTCAGGCCGAGTTCCAGATTCTTTATGGCAAAGGCATCTACCTCAATGGCGAGATGATCGACTTGGGTGTTCTGCACGGTTTCGTTGAAAAATCCGGTGCCTGGTATGCCTACAACGGCACCAAGATCGGTCAGGGCAAAGCCAACTCGGCCAAGTTCCTGGCGGATAACCCGGAAGTTGCAGCGGCCCTTGAAAAACAACTGCGCGACAAACTGCTGACGCCAGCGCCGGACGTCAAAGCTTCGCCAGTCAAAGAGACTGAAGATGACCTGGCTGACGCTGACATCTGATAAGAACCGATGACCGTCGTACTCGATACTCTCGTCGCGGTGCGGCGAACTGCCATGGACCTGCTCGCACGTCGTGAGCACGGTCGGGTCGAGCTGACGCGTAAGCTGCGTCAGCGCGGCGCTCTCCCCGAAATGATCGAGACAGCACTCGACCGATTGACGGAAGAGGGTTTGTTGTCCGAATCCCGATACCTTGAAAGCTTCGTTGCCTATCGTGCCCGTTCCGGTTATGGCCCTCTGCGTATTCGTGAAGAGCTAAGCCAGCGGGGCCTGCAGCGTAGTGACATTGAACTCGCCTTGCGCGAAAGCGGGATCGACTGGCAAGAGCAGTTGGCTGACACCTGGCAGCGCAAGTTCTCCGGGCATCTACCGATCGATAACCGGGAACGTGCCAAACAAGGCAGGTTCCTGGCGTATCGAGGGTTCTCCATGGAAATGATCGGCCGCTTGTTCAGTGGTCGAGGGATGGACGATTAACTGAAACGGCTCGCTATTTCGATAGCGGGCCGTTTTTTGTGCCTCACGTAACCTTTGATGGCTCACGAGTGTGCTGTTGCACTTGAGGTTGGGGCTGCGCCCAGTTTTCCGGCAGGTTGATGTAGTCCACCAGTTCTCGCAGCCGGCCATGATCACGGGCGTTGAAATTGAAGGCCAATCGCGCCAAGTGGCTGAACTGCGCTTCGTCGTGTTCTTCGCCGCTGTAGACATGTTGATGGAAGTGGTCGCTGAGGCACAGATCGGCAAATGCCACCTGCATGTGTTCGAGCGCCGGGTCACTGAGTGTGTGATTCATGCGAATCAGGAACTGATGCTTGAGCCAGCGGCTGGAGTGGAAGTTGCTGTAGAACTGGTTGATGTGCTCCACCGCTTCATCGACGCAGTAGACCAATTTCACCAGTTTCATGTCGGTGGGCAGGATGTAGCGGTTCTCCACCAATTGCTGATGAATGAAGTCCAGCGCGACCTGCCAGAATTTGCCGCCTGGGGCGTCCAGCAGCACGACCGGTACCAACGGCGTTTTTCCGGTCTGGATCAGTGTCAGTACTTCCAGTGCTTCATCCAGTGTGCCGAAGCCACCCGGGCATAGCACCAGCGCATCGGCTTCCTTGACAAAGAACAGTTTGCGCGTGAAGAAAAAGTGGAAGGGCAGCAGATTGGTGGTGCCGCTGACGGTCGGGTTGGCGTGTTGTTCGAAGGGCAGGGTGATGTTGAAGCCCAGGCTGTGAGCGAGGCCGGCCCCTTCATGGGCTGCGGCCATGATACCGCCACCGGCGCCGGTGATAACCATCAGGTCTGAGCGGGCCAGAGCGGCGCCGAGTTCACGGGCCATTCCGTACAGCGGATGTTCAACGGGGGTGCGGGCCGAACCGAAAACCGTGACTTTACGCCGTCCCTTGAACTGCTCCAGTACGCGGAAGGCCTGCTCCAGTTCGCGCAGGGTTTGAAGGGTGATCTTGGCATTCCAGCGGTTGTGGTCTTCCTGGGCCATGCGCAGCACGGTCAGGATCATGTCGCGATAGATCGGGATGTTCGGGCTGTTGGGAGAAACCAGGTTGAGTTGTTCTTCGACCTTGCTGATGAGGTCGTGGCCGCTTTCTTCAAAATGACGGCTCAAGAGGTCATTCGGTTGGTAAGGCATTCAACTTCTCCTTCTGCACAGAGCCCCCGGCATCGACAACACATTCGCCAATGCCACGACACCTCGTGTGTCGCTGTCTGCCCAGGCCCATGCCTGGGCGATCCACTTGACCCGAATGGTTGTCGGATCATCCATACAGGCTCTGTTTTTTCCTTGGGTGAAAGAAACATTCGCAAAGCTTGGTTCGTAACGGACGGCCCCTTTCCAGCCCTGAAAAATTGAACGTGGCTAACCTGTAATCTAGACCCTCGCGATGATTTGCGCTGTTTTGATCATTGCGCCGTAAAGTCTTTCCTGGCAACCGCTTATTGACGATTTACAAGGTGGTTTCACCACTCGTCTGAAGGCGCGCCCAGGGGGCTGCATTCTGATTAACTGAATGACAGGTGTATCACAACAACTTGGCGTCAAGGGCAGGGCGCACGGTACGAGCGGTTTAAGGATTTGTCGCTCAACAAGAGCGAGGAGCAAGGAGGCGGGAGCCATGGCCAGAGTCATTCTGGAAATAGAGATCGATACGAATTTGTATCGATTGCTGAAGTCGTCAGCCGAGACCCATCATTTGAGTCTCGAAGAGGAGTGCTGTCGACGGCTTGAGGGCGCAGAGCCGCACTCTCGTTACCTGCAGGCGTTGCTGGCGGAGCTGCGCGCCGAAGATGAACAGCGGCGCGCCAAGTCCCACTGATTACTTTTTCTTCTGAGGTGCTTTCGGGCAATCCGATTCCCGGTAGCTGGCCGAGCCGACCGAACGGTTGGACTTCACTTCGGTGAAGTCGTAACGCATGGTTGCGCCTTTGGCCATCAGCTTGCGGTACGACGGGTTGTTGCATACCGAGGCACCGAGTTGGAAATACACGGCTTTTGGATCGGCGCGCATCTTGGTGGCATGGCTGCTTTGCACGCTCAGGTGGTTGATCAATGTCGTTCCTTCGACGGTATAGCCCTGATCAAGAATGTCTTCATTGATAGCCCGTGGAGTACCAACACTGCTTTGCGCGGCGACGTTTTGCAGCTCTTTGTTCAGATTCTGTTCACTCAAGGATGCAGCCTGGGCGCTGAATGACGACGCCAGCAGAATGGCAGCGGTGGGAACGATAAGGCGCAGCATGAAACTCTCCTGATTCAGTGACTGAGTGCTTCGACCAGTCACATGACTGTGCGTTCAGTGGTGGCGAATTATAGGGGAGGTGGTCGGGACGGTACAGGTTTGCGCTCAGCGCTCTGTTAAACTGTCGGCCTTTATTGCCATGCCGAGAGTTGTTCGTGTCAATTTCCCCATTTTGTCGGCGTTGCCTTCGATGAGCCATGCTCCCAACGCCGTAGCCCGGCTGCGCGATCAACGTGAAGAGGAAGGCATCAAGCCGATTCAGGCCCGTGGCTGGCGGGCAACTCGTTGCCGCGATTGTCGTGTAATCGAGAGCCATTGCCTGTGTGCCTGGCGCCCGCAGGTCGAAACCCGCTCCGGCGTTTGCCTGATCATGACCAACAAGGAAGTGTTCAAGCCGAGTAATACCGGCTGGCTTATCGCCGATGTGGTACGGGACAATCACGCGTTTATCTGGTCGCGCACCGAGGTCGACCCAAAGCTGCTGGCATTGCTGTCCGATCCCCAATGGCAACCTTACCTGGTGTTCCCGGGCGAATACGTCGCGCCTGAGCGTGTAACCCACAGCGTGACGCCCGATAGCACCAGGCGGCCGCTGTTCATATTGCTCGACGCGACCTGGACCGAAGCCCGCAAGATTTTTCGCAAAAGCCCCTACTTCGACACATTGCCGATCCTCAGCCTGCTGCCGGAAAAACTCTCCCGCTATCAGTTGCGTCGCTCTACACGCAGTGAGCATCTGTGCACTGCGGAAGTGGCGGCGTTGTGCCTCGATCTTGCCGGCGATGCGCAGGCAGCGTCGGCGCTGGACGCTTATTTCGACGTCTTCAGCCAGCATTATCTCGACGCCAAGCGGCAGCTTGAAATGAACGTTGAAACAGTGGCGCACGCTGAGTTGATGCCATTCGTGCAGGGTAACGCCGCCTCAATGAGCTAATTGTCGCCCATACTGCAAAGAACTGTCCGGGCCAAGCACCTTGACCACCCCGGCTACGCTGGGCATGCTTGGCGCCGATTGGGGCGCGGCCAAGGTTTGATACGCCATTTTTTCACGTGAGATCCACGTGATTGGCGTTTAGCGTGCCCTGTTGGTGCAGCTCCGTGGCTGCACCTTGAGCTGTTTGAAGAACAGGATGATTTGAAAAATGGCCACATACGAAATCCTGATAGCCGATGACCACCCGCTTTTTCGTTCTGCCTTGCACCAAGCGTTGACCCTGGGTCTTGGCCCGGATGTCCGTCTTGTCGAAGTGGCGAGCATTGCGGAGCTGGAAACCCGTCTGACTGAAAAGGCCGATTGGGATCTTGTACTGCTGGATCTGAACATGCCGGGGGCATACGGTTTTTCCGGGTTGGTGCTGTTGCGCGGTCAGTATCCGCAGATTCCGGTGGTCATGGTCTCGGCCCAGGAAGAGGCTACGATCATGGTCAAGTCCCGTGAATTTGGCGCCAGTGGCTTCATTCCCAAGTCCAGCGACCTGAGCGTGATCCAGAAAGCCGTGCGGGCGGTTCTCGATGGCGATGTTTACTGGCCACCGCAAGCGTTCGAGGCCGTCAGTGTTTCGGAAGAGGCGAAGGCGGCCAGTGAAGGCCTTGCGAGCCTGACGCCGCAGCAGTTTCGCGTGTTGACCATGGTCTGTGAAGGACTGCTGAACAAGCAGATCGCTTACGAACTGAGCGTTTCCGAGGCGACCATCAAAGCCCACGTGACCGCGATTTTCCGTAAACTGAATGTCCGGACCCGAACCCAGGCCGCGTTGCTTCTGCAACAACTTGAGTCAATTCCGAGCCATTAAGAAACAGCGTCTTCACGCTTTTTTGACTTTGGCTAATCTAGCTTCCCCACCTCTTTTTTGGTCAGTTGCATACTCTATGTCACCTTTCAAAGGCCAGACCGGCCTGAAACGCATCCTCAACGCCTCCGGCTATTCCCTTGACGGCCTGCGCGCAGCTTTCACCGGCGAAGCCGCTTTTCGCCAGTTGGTGTTGCTTAACGTCATCCTGATTCCGCTGTCGTTCTTCCTGAATGTCAGCCGTGTCGAGCAGGCATTGCTGATTGCGGTCTGCCTGCTGGCCTTGATAGTCGAGTTGCTCAATTCGGCAGTGGAAGCGGCCATCGACCGCATTTCCCTTGAATTGCACCCGTTGTCGAAAAACGCCAAAGACATGGGCAGTGCCGCGCAATTGGTGGCGTTGAGCATGATCGCGCTGGTGTGGGCCGTGATTCTGCTTTAAGCGATTGTCGGCAGCACGATCTCGTCGCTGCGCTGAACCCCGGCGGTGAAGGCGCGGCAGAGATCGAGAAACTCGCGCATCGCCGACGTCTGGTATTTCTGTTTGTGCCAGATGAAATAGAACTGCCGCGCCAGATCCAGATCCGGTGTCTCCACCGGCACCAGGCTGCCGCGCCGGAATGCGTCCCGTAGCGCCAGTCGCGAGATGCAACCAATCCCCAGGCCAGACTCCACTGCGCGTTTTATCGCTTCGGTGTGTTCCAACTCAAGACGGATGTTGAGCGAACTTCGGTGATGACGCATCGCCTGATCGAAGGTCAATCGCGTGCCCGAGCCTTGTTCGCGCAGAATCCAGGCTTCGTGACTCAACTCATCCATGGTCGCCGTGCCGCGTTT
Organism: Pseudomonas sp. MIL9; assembly: GCF_016887925.1. NCBI lineage: Bacteria > Pseudomonadati > Pseudomonadota > Gammaproteobacteria > Pseudomonadales > Pseudomonadaceae > Pseudomonas > Pseudomonas sp. MIL9. The sequence continues at coordinate 14,875 of NZ_JAFEHE010000003.1, forward strand.
GGCCAAGGGATGCTGTGGTGCGCAAAACACCACCAGCTCATCCTCGACCCAGCTCTGCACTTCGATGTCCGGATGGCTGCAGTCGCCTTCGATTAGACCCAGGTCAATTTCGTAGTGGGCCACTTGTTGCACAATATTGGCAGTGTTCTGTACGTGCAGCTTTACCTGGCTTTCCGGGTGGCGCTGCATGAAGCTGCCGATCAGCAAAGTGGCCAGGTAATTGCCGATGGTGAGGGTTGCACCCACCGCCAGAGAGCCGAAGCCGGACTTGCCGTTGAGCAGGTCTTCGATTTCCTTGGCCTGATCCAGCAGGGCAACGGCTTGCGGCAGCAGTTGCTTGCCAAGGGCATTGAGGCTCAGGCGTTTGCCGGCGCGGTCGAATAGCTGGCAGCTGCATTGGCGCTCAAGCTCGGTGATCGAGGTGCTCGCCGCCGATTGCGAGAGATTGAGCAGGCCCGCAGCGCGGGACACGCTTTCCTGCTGGGCGACGGCGACAAATACTTGAAGTTGACGGAGAGTAAATCGCATATCTATATAACCGATAACCCTTATCTTAATAATCCATTTAACAGATATTGTCGCTGCCTTTAGAATGCGATGCAATTGCGCGAAGCCAACTCTTTTTCGCAGGGCAGGGCGCAGACAAATCTCCAGGAGTCCCACGTACATGAGCAACATGAACCACGAGCGTGTCCTCAGTGTTCACCACTGGAACGACACTCTGTTCAGCTTCAAGTGCACCCGCGATCCGGGCCTGCGCTTCGAGAACGGTCAGTTCGTGATGATCGGCCTGCAACAGCCCAATGGCCGCCCGCTTATGCGCGCATACTCGATTGCCAGCCCGAACTGGGAAGAGCATCTCGAGTTCTTCAGCATCAAGGTACCTGATGGTCCGCTGACTTCTCAGTTGCAGCATCTGAAGGAAGGCGACGAGATCATCATCAGCAAGAAGCCTACCGGCACGCTGGTGCTGGATGACTTGAAGCCTGGCAAACACCTGTACCTGCTCAGCACCGGTACCGGTCTGGCGCCGTTCATGAGCGTCATTCAGGATCCGGAAACCTACGAGCGTTTCGAAAAAGTGATCCTGTGCCACGGCGTACGTTACGTCAACGAAGTCGCCTACCGCGAATTCATCACCGAGCACTTGCCGCAGAACGAGTTCTTCGGCGAAGCGCTGCGTGAGAAGTTGATCTACTACCCGACCGTGACCCGCGAGCCGTTCGAGAACGAAGGCCGCCTGACCGACCTGATGCGCAGTGGCAAGCTGTTCCGCGACATCGGTCTGCCGCCGATCAACCCGCAGGACGACCGCGCCATGCTGTGCGGCAGCCCGAGCATGCTCGACGAGACCAGCGAAGTGCTGAACAGCTTCGGCCTGAAAGTGTCGCCGCGGATGCGCGAACCGGGTGACTACCTGATCGAGCGTGCGTTCGTCGAGAAGTGACCGTAGGTCACCTGTGGGAGCGAGCCAGCTCGCGATGGAGGTCAACGATAACGCGGGAAGCTTGATACCCCGCGGGTCCTCAGGTTTTTCGCGAGCAGGCTCGCTCCTACTGTAGATTTGCAGCGTATCTGAAAAGCCCGCATGACCTGGTAAGGTCATGCGGGCTTTTTCGTTTCCGGCATTCAGCCTTTTGCAGGAATGACTTCCAGCACGCGGATCAGCTCCGGTGTCGGGTAATGCCAACGCACGTCCAGGTCCCAGAACTGCGCGCCGTACTCCCGTTCCGGTACCGGCGTCTGATAGGCCGGGCGAGGATCTTGCGCCAGGCATTGCTCGATCAGCTCGACCAGGGGCTCCTGAAGGCGCTGAGCGTGCCCGCGGGCCTGTTGCAGGGCAGTGTCCGTCCATTGCACCGGAATCAGCTGTGGCGCGGCGCTGGCGATGGTGTTGGTGGCGCTCTCGATAACGTCGGCATAAGGCACGTAGGGCTTGATGTCGAGAATCGGCGTGCCGTCCAGCAGGTCTATGCCGGATATCCACAAGCGATTGGCTTCGACCTTGTCCAGTTTGACCACGGACTGGCCAATGCCGTTGGGTCGGTGAGTCGCGCGGGTGGCGAACACACCCATGGATTTGTTGCCGCCGAGGCGTGGCGGGCGGACCTTCAGCCGTGGTTTATCTTCCAGGGCTTGATGAAACAGGAACAGCAGCCAGACGTGGCTGACCTGCTCCAAACCCTGCACCGCGTCGCCTTGATCGAATGGCGCCACCAACTCCAGCACGCCGCGTGCGGCCGGGGCCAGTTGCGGCTGGCGCGGGATGGCGAACTTCTCCTTGAAGCAGGAACGCACGAAGCCGATGGGAGAAACGCTGTAGGTCATGGTGTGGGATCGAAGCGGAATGGGGGCGGGAATGATAACCCGATCACCCGGTGCATCGGTGCAGACTGTGAGTCTGCTATCGCGGGCAAGCCACGCTCCCCCTGTTTTTGGAGTGGGCGCGTATTGTGTGTTCGCTCGAGAACCCAGTGGGAGCGTGGTGTGCCCGCGATGGCCACACCGCAAATTTCAGAGACTGAAGCCCCCATCCAGCGGAATAATATTCCCGGTCATGTAAGCCCCTGCCGTACTCGCCAGGCTGATCGCCAGCGCAGCCATCTCTTCCTCCCGACCCCAGCGCTTCATTGGAATCAACGCCGTATCTTCGGCCAATGCCTGCTCATCATTGCCGATGTGCTGGGTCATCTTGCTCGGAAAACGTCCCGGCGCGATCACGTTGACGTTGATGTGCTGGCTCACCAGCTCACGCGCCAGAATGCGGGACAGTTGATGGAGGGCCGCCTTGCTCGGTCCGTAGGCATAGGCTTGTTCACCGAAGGATGAAATTCCTGCAACCGAACCGATGTTGATGATCCGCGCCGGATTCGCCGGTGAGCCGGCCTTGCGCAACAGTGGCAGGAACTGCTGGATACAGTTGAAGACCGACGTCACATTGAGCTGCATGACCTTTTCCCAGCCCTTGACCGGGTAACTCTCCAGTGGCGCGCCCCAGGTCGTACCTGCGTTGTTCACCAGGATATCGAGGTGGCCGATCTGCTCGCTCAAGCGTGCGGCCAGTTGCTGCACGCCTTGTTCCGTGGCCAGGTTGGCGGCGACGGCGTGACAGCGTCCAAGTGCACCGAGCTCATCCGCCGTTTGCAGGCAGGCTTCGGCATCTCGGGCACAGACGTAAACGGTAGCGCCCGCCTCGACATAGGCTTTGGCGATCATTTTGCCGATACCGCGAGTGCCGCCGGTCACCAGTGCGGTGCGGCCTTGCAGGGAAAAGTAGGGGTGCATGGCGATTCCTGAGAACTGAAGGTCTTAACACCCTAGTCGTCAGCCGCGTGAAGCGGAGCCACTATTTTCAAGCGGAATGGAGGGCCATTCGGCCATGTAGGCGCTGGCTTGCCAGCGATGATCGCTAACGATCACGCGGATTGTCTGGATCAACGCGGCGCTCCAGCTCCTACATGGAAAATGAGCCTTATTGCGGGCGTACGCGCAGGGTCAGGCCCTTAAGGAAATTGCGCAGCAACTGGTCGCCGCACGGGCGATAGTTGGTGTGGCCGAACTTGCGGAACAGGGCGCTCAACTCAGGTTTGGACACCGGGAACTCGGCGGCCTTGAGGATCGCGTGCATGTCGTCTTCTTTCAGTTCGAAGGCCACGCGCAGCTTTTTCAGGATGATGTTGTTGGTCACTGGCACTTCGATCGGCTGCGGTGGACGGCTTTCGTCCTTGCCGCGCTTGAAGATCACCAGGCCGTCGAGGAAATGCGCCATGACTTCGTCCGGGCAGCGCACGAAGCCTTCTTCGTCTTCCTCTTTCTTGTCGAGGTAGCTCACCAGGTCGGCCAGGGGCACGTCCATGCCGCCGAGCTTGATGATCTCGATGACTTTCTTGTCGCTGATGTCCAGCATGTAGCGCACGCTGCGCAGTACGTCGTTATGAATCATGTGAGCAATCCTGATAATTCAGCTATGGGCGTCGCAGAACACAGCGACGCCGGAATGTGTGACGGCGCGAGTGTCTTAGAACTTCTCTTTGCCGGTCAGGTAGCGCCATTGCCCCAGGGGCACTTTGCCGATGGACACGCCGCCGATACGGATGCGGCGGATGGCCACGACCTTCAGGCCGACAGCCTGGCAGAACAGGGCGATCACGCCCGGTTGCGGGTTCTTCATGGCGAACCGCAGGCGGTTTTCGTTCTGCCAACTGGCCTTCACCGGTGGCAGCTCCTTGCCCTTGTAGGTCAGGCCGTGCTGCAAGCGATTGAGGCCGTGCTCAACCATGTCGCCCTCGACCTCGACCACGTATTCCTGCTCGATCTTGCTCGCATCGGCGGTGAGTTTGCGCAGGATCTTCCAGTCCTGGGTAAACACCAGCAAGCCGCTGGCATTGGCTTGCAGGTCGGTGCTGGCGGTCAGGCGCAGGAAGTGACCCTTGAGCGGGCGTTTGCCGTAGCGGTGCTCCTCGCTCAGGGTTTCGGCGCTGATGGTCGCCATGGCGGTTTGCGCATCCATGCCGGCGGGCACGTTGAGCAGGAGGGTCACCGGTTCCGGCGCGGTAGCCTTGGCATCCTTGTCGAGTTCGACTTTCTGGTCGCCAACCTTGAATTGCGGTTCATCGATGACTTCGCCGTCGACGGTGACCCAGCCGCCCTCGATGAACAGCTCAGCCTCCCGACGGGAGCAGCCGACGAGTTCGATGAGGCGTTTGGAGAGTCGAATCGGGTCAGTCATGACAAGGCCGTAACAAAAAAGGGGTGGGCATTGTACCTGCCTGGCGCCGGTTAATCCCGGAACCATTTTGCCGCAGGGGCTTTTTGTAGGCGCCAGCTCCTGCCGTCGTTCCGTGTGGTGTCAGCCAAGTCGTGAGTGTTGCTGGTTTTGGCGCATCCGCATATGCAACAACGGATATGGCTGGCCCATGCCGTCGACTTCAGATCGTCCAATGACTTCGAAGCCCTGTTTGAAGTAAAAACCGAGGGCTTGCGGGTTCTGTTCGTTGACGTCCAGTTCATCGGCATTCAGGTGCTCCATGGCGTAGCGCAACAGCTGCTTGCCCAGGCCCTGGCCGCGGTGCGCGGGGTCGATGAAAAGCATTTCGATCTTGCCTGCCGCGACTCCGGCGAATCCGGTAATGCGCTGGCGTGGGTCTTTGGTGCAGATCAGCATGACCGCATCGAGGTAGCGGGTCAGCACCAGGTTTTTCAGCAATTCGATGTAGCTCTCTGGCAGAAAGTCATGGGTAGCCCGTACCGAAGCCTCCCAAACCCGTGTCAGCTCTTCGTAGTCGCTCTGTTTCGGCGTATGGATGACCGAATGTTGGCGCATGCCCGACTGCTCCTTCTATTTTTCAACCGGTTGTAAGGGAAGAGAAATCCGTTCTTCATAAAACGATAGCCGTAAAAAAGCCCCGCATCTCGTCAAGAGAGCGGGGCTTTTCGTATTTTTGGCGCTTAGATCTGTTCAGCCCACAGGTCATATTCGTCGGCGTCGGTCACTTTGCACCAGACCTTGTCGCCCGGCTTCAGGTTGCTGCCGTTGTCGATGAACACGTTGCCATCAATTTCCGGGGCATCGAAGAAGCAACGGCCGACTGCGCCTTGCTCGTCGACCTCATCGACCAGCACTTCGATTTCACGGCCGATGCGCAGTTGCAGGCGCGCCGAGCTGATCGCCTGCTGGTGCGCCATGAAGCGCTCCCAGCGATCCTGTTTGACTTCGTCCGGGACGACTTCCAGATCCAGATCGTTGGCTGGAGCGCCTTCGACCGGCGAATACTGGAAGCAGCCGACGCGGTCGAGTTGCGCTTCAGTCAGCCAGTTCAGCAGGTATTGGAAGTCTTCTTCGGTTTCGCCGGGGAAGCCGACGATGAAGGTCGAACGGATGATCAGGTCCGGGCAGATCTCGCGCCAGTTCTTGATGCGCGCCAGGGTCTTGTCTTCGAACGCCGGGCGTTTCATTGCCTTCAGTACTTTCGGGCTGGCGTGCTGGAACGGGATGTCCAGGTACGGCAGGATCTTGCCGTCGGCCATCAGCGGGATCAACTCATCGACGTGCGGGTACGGGTAGACGTAGTGCAGGCGAACCCAGACGCCCAGGGTGCTGAGGGCCTCGCAGAGTTCGGTCATGCGGGTTTTCACCGGCGCGCCGTTCCAGAAGCCGGTGCGGTATTTCACGTCGACGCCGTAGGCACTGGTGTCCTGGGAGATGACCAGCAGCTCCTTGACGCCGGATTTGACCAGGCGCTGGGCTTCGTCGAGCACATCACCCACTGGACGGCTGACCAGTTTGCCGCGCATCGACGGGATGATGCAGAAGCTGCAGCTGTGGTTGCAGCCTTCGGAAATCTTCAGGTAGGCGTAGTGGCGCGGGGTCAGTTTGATCCCTTGAGGCGGCACCAGGTCGATCAGCGGGTTGTGATCCTGACGCGGCGGCACGACTTCATGCACGGCGTTGACCACTTGTTCATACTGCTGAGGGCCAGTGACCGCCAGCACGCTCGGGTGCACGTTGCGGATGTTGCCTTCTTCGACGCCCATGCAGCCGGTCACGATGACCTTGCCATTTTCCTTGATGGCTTCGCCGATCACTTCCAGGGATTCCGCCTTGGCCGAATCGATGAAGCCGCAGGTGTTGACGACCACTACGTCCGCATCCTGATAAGTGGACACGACGTCATAGCCTTCCATGCGCAGCTGGGTAAGGATGCGCTCGGAGTCGACCAGTGCTTTCGGGCAACCCAGGGATACGAAGCCAACCTTTGGATTGGCCGGCGCAGGAGTGGTGGACATGTCTAACCTCGGTGTTTTGTGACGCCTCCAGCCGTGATCGGCAAGGCGACAGAAGGACGCTTTATCGCGCCTCTGATCAAAAAGTGCGCAATTCTAGCGATGGCAAGCGCACTTGACCAGCTTTATGCAGGGAAATACGACGAGTGCTGCGCTATGCTTCGCGCCGTTAGGCTTTACCGAAATTTTACAGTCAACAAAACGTCTGTAACGCGAAGTAAAACAGCGCATGCTGCACGACAAAGCATAGTGCTTCTTCAAAAGAAGCCCGGGTCTGGGTAGTAGGAGTGGTGGATGGGTCAGGCAAGTAGTCAGGCTGCGGGCGCCGGGCATTCGACGGCAAAGCCGATCGGCATGCTGGTCGCGGCGGTTGGGGTGGTATATGGCGATATCGGCACGAGCCCGCTGTACACCCTCAAAGAGGTGTTTACAGGCCACTATGGCGTTCCGGTCAATCATGACGGCGTGTTTGGGATTCTGGCGCTGATTTTTTGGTCGCTGGTCTGGGTCGTTTCGATCAAATACGTGCTGTTCATTCTGCGGGCAGACAACCAGGGCGAAGGCGGGATCATGGCGCTGACGGCGTTAGCTCGTAGCGCTTCCTCGCCCTATCCGAAGCTGCGGGCAACACTGGTGATTCTCGGTCTGATTGGCGCGGCGCTGTTTTATGGCGACAGTATGATCACCCCGGCGATTTCCGTACTGTCGGCGGTGGAAGGTCTGGAGTTGGCGTTCGAGGGGCTGGAACGCTGGGTCGTACCATTGGCCTTGATCGTGCTGGTGGCGTTGTTTCTGATCCAGAAGCACGGCACCGATCGCATCGGCAAGCTGTTCGGCCCGGTCATGGTGCTGTGGTTCGTGGTGCTGGGTCTGCTTGGCGCCAACGGTATTGTGCAGCATCCGGAAGTCCTGAATGCGCTGAACCCGATGTGGGGCGTGCGGTTCTTCATCGTGCATCCGGGCATGGGGGTTGCGATCCTGGGCGCTGTGGTGCTGGCTTTGACCGGTGCCGAAGCGTTATACGCCGACATGGGCCACTTCGGCCGCAAGCCGATCGCCCGTGCCTGGTTCGCCCTGGTGCTGCCGGCGCTGGTGCTCAACTACTTTGGCCAGGGTGCCTTGCTGCTGGAAAACCCGGAGGCGGCGCGTAACCCGTTCTACCTGTTGGCGCCGAGCTGGGCGTTGATCCCGCTGGTGGTGCTGGCCACCCTGGCCACGGTGATTGCTTCGCAAGCGGTGATCTCCGGCGCGTTCTCGTTGACGCGTCAGGCGATTCAACTGGGGTACATCCCGCGCATGCACATTCAGCACACGTCCAGTGCCGAGCAGGGGCAGATCTACATTGGTGCGGTGAACTGGGCGCTGATGGTTGGCGTGATCCTGCTGGTGCTTGGCTTTGAATCCTCCGGCGCGTTGGCCTCGGCCTATGGCGTGGCGGTAACCGGAACCATGCTGATCACCAGTATTCTGGTCTCCGCTGTGATGCTGTTGTTGTGGAAATGGCCACCCGTGCTGGCGGTGCCAATCCTGATCGGTTTCCTGTTGGTGGACGGGCTGTTTTTTGCCGCCAACGTGCCAAAAATCATTCAAGGTGGTGCCTTCCCGGTTCTGGCGGGGATCGTGTTGTTTATCCTGATGACCACCTGGAAGCGCGGCAAAGAGTTGCTGGTGGATCGGCTGGACGAGGGCGGCCTGCCGCTGCCGATTTTCATCAGCAGTATCGCCGTACAACCACCGCATCGTGTTCAGGGCACCGCTGTATTCCTCACGGCGCGGCCAGACGCCGTGCCTCACGCGTTGTTGCACAATCTGTTGCATAACCAGGTGCTGCACGAGCAAGTGGTGCTGCTGACGGTGGTGTATGAGGATATCCCGCGTGTGCCGTCATCACGACGGTTCGAGGTCGACGCCTATGGTGAGGGTTTCTTCCGGGTGATCCTGCACTTCGGTTTCACTGACGAGCCGGACGTACCGCAAGCGCTGAAGCTGTGTCATCTGGATGAGCTGGACTTCAGTCCGATGCGCACGACCTACTTCCTCAGCCGTGAGACGGTTATCGCCTCCAAGCTTGAAGGCATGGCCCGCTGGCGTGAGGCGCTGTTCGCTTTTATGTTGAAAAACGCCAACGGCAACCTGCGTTTCTTCAATCTGCCGCTGAACCGGGTGATCGAGCTGGGTACCCAGGTCGAGATGTAAGCCTGAATCAAAAGCCCCCGGTGCCTTGCGGTATCGGGGGCTTTTTGTTGTCTGGCAATTGAATGAACCTTGCGCGAATACCCTGGGGGAGAGAGCCTGGTCGCGAAGGCGGACTGACATTTAACCCCTGTGTTGACTGACCCACCGCTTTCGCGAGCAGGATATGTAGTACTTGCTGAAATGAAAAAGCCCCCACGCTCATGAAGCGATAGGGGCTTTTTTGTTTGCGCGGGTCACATCACTCCTGTGCCGTCGCCTCTTCCTTGGCCTGGCGTTTTATGATGATGTCCACCAGCCGCTTGGCCAGGGCCGGGTAGTTCTCGTCGAAGTGGTGACCGCCAGGCAGTTTGATGGCTTCGCCCACGGCGGTCTTGTCGGTGCAGCCGCTTTCGTCGACTTCTTCTTCACCGTAGATGCACACCACTTTGGCGGCAGGCAGCTTGGCCATTTCCGGGCCGGTGGCGGCTTCTTTGCCAGCATTGCCAAGCCAGCCTTCGACTTCGATCTCGAAGCTGCCGGTGCGGGCGAAGGCCAGCAGGATGATCGCGTCGACGCGCTGCTGCTCGGACTCTGCCAGGCGGTTGTAGATGGCTGGCAACACATCGGCACCAAACGAGTAGCCGGTGAGGATGAAACGCTTGGTGCCCCATTTCTGCCGGTAGTGCTGCATCAGTTCGGCAAGGTCCAGGGCGCTTTGCTCGGGACTCTTGTGCTGCCAGTAGTAGCGCAGGGTGTCGATGCCAACCACCGGGTAGCCGATCTTCGCCATTTCGCCCGCCACGTCGCGGTCGAGGTCACGCCAGCCACCATCTCCGGACAGGAACAGGGTCACGGTGTCCTTGGCCTGGCCGGCCGGTACTTCAACCACAGGAATCTGCAGGCCGCCCGAGGCCTTGTCGCCACCAACGAGGATCTTGCGCAGTTCGTTGTTCAGCACTTGCGGCAGGTTGATGTCGTAGTCGCTGATGCTGGTTTCGGCGTTGGGCTGGTCGCGCACGAAGCCGGCGCTGGTGTCATCCGGGTTGTCGTTCCACGCCACCAGCCAGTGGCCGTGGGAGGCGCTTTTTGGCAACAGGTGCGTGCAGCCACCCTTTTCCAGGGCCAGGTCGACCGAGACAGCCTGGGCTTTGTCGTTTTTCTGCTCGGACAACCAGCGCCAGGCGAGTACCGCACCTGGGCCAATACCGCTGACCAGGGTTGCCGGGCCTTTGAGTTCTCTCAAGCCCGATTGCAGGGCACGGCTTTGCAGCAGGCAGTCCTTGGGCAGGATCACCTGGACAATCTGCGCTGAGCCGCTGCGGCTCAGGGTCATCAATTGTTTGTCGCTGAGCTTCTGTTCCTCGGTGACCGCCACCAGCACCTGGGCGCGTGGCGTGGTCCCGGGGATGACGCGGGTCATCGCCGCACCCTCGGCCGGGGTCAACAGTTCGAGGGTCGGTTCCGGTGCCGGGCGTTTCAGGTACCAGTAGCCACCACCGAGAATCAGGGCCAGCACTACCAGAGTGCCCAGTACGTACCGCAAGGAGCGTTGAATCATCAGCGTTTCACCAATCCAGTCAAGCCGCCCGCGATCAGGGCAGCAGTATCGGCCAGGGCAACCAGCGGATCGAGTCCGGCGGGCACGGCCATATAACGGGGTTCCCAGTCTGGCTGGAACTTGTCTTTGAAGCGGCGCAAGCCTTGGAAGTTGTAGAGCTGCTCACCACGGCGGAAAACCATCGAGCCCAGGCGCTGGGTCAGGGGGGCGCCGCGACGGGGTTGCAGCCCCGACAATGGCACCATGCCCAGGCTGAAGCGTGCATATCCATGATTTTTATAGTGCTGAATCAGGCCGACCATCATGAATTCCATGGTCAGTTTGGGCGCGTCCGGGTGCGCGCGCATCAGGTCGAGGCTGGCCAGGTCATGGCTGTAGGTCTCGAGCAGGTTGGCGAACGCCACCGGGCGCCCTTCGAAACGAATCACCGCTATGCGGAAATGCTTGAGGTAGTCATCGCTGAAGCGGCCAAGGGAGAAGCCTTTCTCGCGTACGTTCTTGCCGGTCAGCCAGGCATCGGATATCACCTTCAGCTCATTCATCGGCGCCTGGCCCGGCTCGAAGATCTCCAGCGACAGGCCGTCGCGTGTGCCACGGTTCCAGGTGTAGCGCAGGTCCTTCATCTCTTTGCCCTTGGCTTCGAGATCGAAGCGATGCAGATCCACCCGGGCTTCTTCGCCGAGTTTGATCGCCGTCAGGCCGATGTCCATGTAGTACGGCAGGTTCTCCGCGCGCACTTGATAGAACACGGGGCGGGCGTGGTGGATGTCGCACAGGTCGCGGAACTGCCAGATCATTTCCGCCCGTTGCTGGCCCGGACCGATCGGGTCATACAGCGCCACCAGGCTGCGGCCACGGCGGGCGTACATCAGGAACGCTTCGTCGTTGGGGTGAAACAGCAGTGCCTTGTCGCCGGTCAGGGCCAGGCCGCCATCGGGTTGCGCCGAGGCCATCAGAATCCTGCTGGCGCGCTCCAGTTCATCGGGTGTCGGCAGGTGGATGACCGGGCGCGCAGTGCGCAGCAGCCAGGTCAGGGACACCACAACCAGCAGCACGGCGGCACCGAGCAACGAGCGCAAGCCGCGGGGGGCGTCGGCGTCGAGGGTGAACTGCCACCAGAGCTGATGGCTGTACGGAACGTCCTGATAGGCAAACAGCAGCAGCCATATCGAGGCGCCCAGCACGCACAGGCTGGCCACCAGATAGAGTGGTGAGAATGGCACTTCCGTCAGGCGGCTGGGGCGATAGAACGAACGCCGGAAAACCCCCAGCAAAGCTGCAGTCAGGGTCATCAGGCAGGCTTCTTCCCAGTCGAAGCCCTTGAGCAGCGAAAGCAGGGCGCCCACCAGCAACAGAATGGTGGTGAGCATCCACGCGGCCGACAGTCGACGACGCAGGCCCTGGGCCAGCAACAGGCACAGCACGCCAATCAGGCTGGCGCCAAAGTGCGAGGCATCGACCAGTCGATGGGGAATCAGAAAACCGATGTGTTCCAGTCGGGTGTCGATTTCCGGCGTGGCGCCGGAAAACAACAGCACCACGCCGGACAGGAACACCAGCACCGCCAGAATCGGCGCAGCCAGGCCCGATGCCGCCCGCAGGGACTGGCGTGTCTGGAATACGCGCTGACCTTCGTTGATCAGCAACAACAGGCAGGCCACCAGCATCGGCAGTACGACGTAGATCAGGCGATACAGCAGCAGGGCGGCGGCCAGTGGCGCGGCACCGAGTTTGTCGGAGAACGCGGCCAGCAAAATCGCCTCGAATACACCGACACCACCCGGTACGTGGCTGAGTACGCCGGCGGCCAGGGCCAGCAGGTAGACCAGCAGAAAGGCGCCGAAGGGCGGTGCTTCCGGCAGCAGCAAGTAAAGCACGGTGGCGGCGGCGGCAACGTCCAGGGCTGTGATGATCAATTGCAGGAAGGTCAGGCGACGCCCCGGCAGGCGCAAGGTGCGACGCCCGACCTTGACCATCAGGTTGTCCGCGTAAGGTTGTTCCGGCAAGCGACGACGGTAGATGCCGATGGCCAGTACCGAAAACAGCAGCAATACGGCAGTGGCTACGGCACCCAGCAAGATTTCGGAGAGACCCAGTGCGACAGAGGCCGCTGGCAGGTCGCTGAGCGTCGCCAGCGCGGCGAGCGGTGGCAGGGCGCACCCTAGCGAAAGGCTGGCGAACAAGGTCATGTGGGCGACCTCGGCGGCCCCCAGACCGTGACGCGCATATAAACGGTAGCGAACCGAGCCGCCTGACAGCATCGAAAGGCCGATGGCATTACCAATGGCGAATGCGGTGAAGCCTCCCAGTGCCAGGGTTCGCGGCGCCAGGTTCGCGCCGGCGTAGCGACTGGCCGACCATTCGTAACCCAGCAAAATGATGAAACCCACCACGGTAGCGCCCACGGCACCCAGCAATGCGGGTTTGGGAACGTCGAGGATCGAGTCGTGCAGAGCGTCCAGATCGAGCTCGCTCAACAAATGACGGCAGGCAATCAGCGCGATCGCGAACAGCAGCAGGGTCACCGCCAGGCCGATGGGCTGACGGTATTTGCTGACCAGATCGAGCAGGCGCAGGCGCTCCGCCTTGATCGGTTGTGTCGCTGTGACGGTGTCTTGTGAATCAGACGAGTTGGCGCGCATCAATCACCTCTTGGATTGTGCGCGACAGGATGGGGGTATCCAGCCAAGTTACCAATCCCTGTAGAAAAAAATAATCACAAATATTAACGCCTATCACCGGCTCTCGGCGACGGCACGTCATCCGTCGTAGAGGGCCAAGTCTGCGATTGAGCATAGTCGGAACTCAGCGCATCGGTGGCCCCGGACGGCTCACTACACAGTGACAGATCATTGTTGCGAAAGGGTTTTTTCAACAGATACAAAAAAGGCCACTCTTTCGAGTAGCCTTTTTTGATGTTTGGTTGCGGGAGCCGGATTTGAACCGACGACCTTCGGGTTATGAGCCCGACGAGCTACCAGACTGCTCCATCCCGCGTCTGTGTGGCGGCATTCTATAGAGATACGCCGGAGTGTCAACCGTTAATCCTGAACCTGGTCAAATAAACGTAAAAACGCGGCAAACGGTCGCAGGTGAGGCTTAAGTTTCGGAATCGGAACGGTTTCTGGTTTTGCCGTGGCGCTGGTGCGTACCCTTATGGTGCGCCTTCTGCACAAAACAGGCACGCACAAAAAAGGCCACTCTTTCGAGTAGCCTTTTTTGATGTTTGGTTGCGGGAGCCGGATTTGAACCGACGACCTTCGGGTTATGAGCCCGACGAGCTACCAGACTGCTCCATCCCGCGTCTGTGGATCGGCATTCTATAGAGATACGTCAGCGTGTCAATCATAAATTTCGATAAAACCTGTTTCCGTTCAATCGCTTAGCTTGTTTTTGATGGTGTGTGGCAGGGCTGTAAGTCAGGCGTGGCAAGGCTTTCAGCTCTATTGGCGTAAGTAATTCGATTGAAAAAATAAATTTATCGGAAGCTTTCCTACGATTGGAAAAGAACATTCCGACTACTGGTGCTATATACAGGTGTCAGTGAGATACTGCCCGTCTGACACGGCATGACGCCGTTTCTTCACCCTGAACACCACGTTGATATGACCCAGCGAAAAATCATCCACGTCGATTGTGACTGTTTCTATGCCGCCATCGAGATGCGTGACGACCCGCGCCTGGCCGGTAAACCCCTGGCGGTAGGTGGGTCGGCGGATCGGCGTGGGGTGATCGCGACCTGTAATTACGAAGCGCGGGCTTATGGTGTGCGTTCGGCGATGTCCTCCGGGCATGCGTTGAAGCTGTGCCCGGACCTGACCATCGTCAGGCCGCGAATGGATGCCTACAGAGAGGCGTCCAAGGAAATTCACACGATTTTTCGCGATTACACCGACATCATCGAGCCGCTTTCCCTGGATGAAGCCTATCTCGATGTGTCAGACAGCGCGCATTTCGGCGGCAGTGCCACGCGAATTGCCCAGGATATTCGCCGACGAGTGTCCAATCAGTTGCATATCACCGTTTCAGCAGGCGTGGCGCCGAACAAATTTTTGGCCAAAATCGCCAGCGACTGGAAAAAGCCCAACGGTTTGTTTGTCATCACGCCGGATCAGGTCGAAGACTTTGTCAGCGGCTTGCCGGTGAACAAGTTGCACGGGGTCGGCAAGGTCACTGCGGATAAGTTGGCCAAACTTGGAATTGCCGATTGTCTGCAATTGCGCGAGTGGGAAAAGTTGGCGCTGGTGCGGGAATTCGGCAGTTTCGGTGAGCGACTCTGGAGTCTGGCCCGTGGGATTGATGAACGCCAGGTGCATAACGACAGTCGCCGACAGTCGATCAGTGTTGAAAATACCTACGATGTCGATCTGCCCGATTTGCGGAGTTGCCTGGATAAGTTGCCGGAACTGCTGGAAACCCTGAAAACCCGCATGGAGCGAATCGACAGCAGCTATCGGCCAGGCAAGCCGTTCGTCAAAGTGAAGTTTCATGACTTTACCCAAACCACACTGGAGCAGGCCGGAGCAGGGCGGGATTTGGGCAGTTATCAGTTGATGCTGACCCAGGCGTTCAATCGCGGCGGTAAGCCGGTGCGATTGTTGGGTGTGGGAGTGAGGCTGGAGGATTTGCGCGGCGGGTTCGAGCAGATGGAATTGTTTGAGCGGTAGTTCCAGGGTGCCTGCCAGGCACCTTCGCGGGCGATTCGATTTGCCCGCGATGCTCTGAGCGTTTAGTTCGGCCCCGGATCTGCTACCAGTCGTCCGGCATCCTTGGTCAGTGCCTTGAGGAATTCGGTCTGCAGTTCGGGATCGTTACGGGTCAGTTCGATCAGGCTTTGTTCCAGTTCACTGGCTTCTTCCTCCAGCCCCAGTTCCGACAGGCGTTTGACCCGGTGTACCCATTGGCTCACTTCGTCGTCTTCCAGGTCGTCGTAAATCAGGCCGTGGGCTTCGAGCAATTTGCCGCGCAGCGTGCCGCTGAGCGCCAGGGACGAATCGCTATGCACATCGCCCTTTGAGTCATCGACGCTGATCTGCAGCTTACCCAGATGATTGAGGTCATATTCGGCGAACGGGCTGTCCAGCAGATTCAGGCGCAAGACGCCATTTTTGTCGGTGGTCAGCTCGAAGGTTTCCTTGCCGGCCTTGACCTCGACCGGGCGTTCGCTCCACGGCAGGCTCGAGTATTCCTTGCGCTTGTCGCGCTGGACTTCATCGATACCAGCCAGGTTCTGTTGCGCACGACCGTTGGATTGGACGTTCATGAACGGGTTGAGTCCGGCGAAACCGTAGCTGAGCCAGTCCTTGGTCATGCTGTCGGGAAGATTGCCCAGGGCAAACACGTTGACCACGTTCGCGCCCACGCCGCCCACCACCGCCACTGCGCCCAGCGGGATCTCGTAAATCTCCCGCCAGGGTTGATAAGGCGTATAGCGATCGTAATGACGGGTGACTTCGAACTCGGTGACTTCGAAGGTCTTCTGCTCGTGGATCTTTACCCGGCGTTGCGGGAGCTCAAGCACCTTGGGCTCACCGACATCGATCTGCAGGCTGTGATCGAGCAATTTGCGCTCGACACGTTCCTCGTGCTCGCTGCGTTGTGACATGTGATTGGCACAGCCGCTGACCAGCAGGGTGCCGCACAGGGCGGCACCACCGAGGCCTAAGGTGTTTCGCTTGAACATGACGTCTCTATCTGGTTTCAGCGGCGGATACGGGCCTGCAGGAAAGACAGTACGTCAGCGACCGGCAGCGCTTGCGGCTCGGCCTCGGTACGGCTCTTGTATTCCAGGTTGCCTTCGGCGAGGCCGCGGTCACTGACCACGATCCGGTGAGGAATGCCGATCAGCTCCATGTCCGCGAACTTGATGCCCGGGCTGGTTTTCTTGTCGCGGTCGTCCAGCAGCACTTCGAAGCCGGCTGCAGTCAGTTCTGCATACAGCTTGTCGGTGGCTTCGCGAACCAGCTCGGTTTCGTAGCGCAGTGGTACCAGGGCGACCTGGAACGGTGCCAGCGCGTCGCTCCAGATGATCCCTTTTTCGTCGTTGTTCTGCTCGATGGCAGCGGCAACCACGCGGGAAACACCAATGCCGTAGCAGCCCATTTCCAGGGTGATCGGCTTGCCGTTCTCGCCCAGCACTTCGCACTTCATCGCTTTGCTATACTTGTTGCCCAGCTGGAAGATATGCCCGACTTCGATGCCGCGCTTGATCTCCAGGGTGCCTTTGCCATCCGGGCTTGGGTCGCCGCTGACGACGTTACGCAGGTCGGCAACGGTCGGAACCGGCAGGTCGCGTTCCCAGTTCACGCCGAAATAGTGCTTGTCGTCGATGTTCGCACCGATGCCGAAGTCGCTCATCAGCTCGACCGAGCGGTCGATGATGATAGGCAGTGGCAGGTTCAGCGGGCCGAGGGAGCCGGCGCCGGCGCCGATGGCGTCGCGCAGTTCGGTTTCGGAGGCCATGACCAGCGGGCTGGCAACGCCAGGCTGGTTGGCGGCCTTGATTTCGTTCAGTTCGTGGTCGCCACGGATGATCAGGGCAATCAGTTTGCCTTTCTCTTCAGCGTGAACCACGAGGGTCTTGATGGTCTTCTCGATCGGCAGGTTGAAGCCTTCGACCAGTTGCGCGATGGTCTTGGCGTTCGGCGTGTCGACCAGGCGCAGTTCTTCTGTTGGTGCTGCGCGGGAGGTTTCGCGCGGTACGGCTTCAGCCTTCTCGATGTTCGCGGCGTAGTCGGAACCGTTGCTGAAGACGATATCGTCTTCGCCGGACTCGGCCAGTACATGGAATTCATGGGAACCGGCACCGCCGATGGAGCCGTTATCGGCTTCAACCGGGCGGAATTTCAGACCCAGGCGGGTGAACACGTTGCAGTACGCCTGATGCATGCGGTCGTAGGTGATCTGCAGCGATGGCTGGTCAGCATGGAACGAATAGGCGTCCTTCATGATGAATTCGCGGCCGCGCATCAAACCGAAGCGTGGGCGGATTTCGTCACGGAATTTGGTCTGGATCTGGTAGAGGTTGATCGGCAGCTGTTTGTAGCTGCTCAGCTCGTTGCGCATCAGATCGGTGATGACTTCTTCGTGGGTCGGGCCGGCGCAGAAGTCGCGACCGTGGCGATCCTTGAAGCGCAGCAATTCAGGGCCGTATTCCTCCCAGCGACCGGATTCCTGCCACAGCTCTGCCGGTTGAGTGCTCGGCATCAACACTTCAAGCGAGCCGGCAGCGTTCATTTCTTCACGAACGACGGCTTCGACCTTGCGCATCACTCGCAAGCCCATCGGCAGCCAGGTATACAGGCCCGAGGCGAGTTTGCGGATCATGCCGGCGCGCAGCATCAGCTGGTGGCTGATCACGACCGCGTCGGAAGGCGTTTCTTTCTGTGTGGCGAGCAAAAATTGACTGGTGCGCATGGTTGGCCGTTGTCGGTTGCTGATGACGAGAAATGACGGAGCATTGTACGGGCGAGATCCGCTGTCGTACAGAAGTGCGGCCGGCGGTGTGGCAGGAGGGCGGGAATCTCTGCGCCCTCTGCAAGGTTTCCTTCAGGTGTTTCTTACGATTCCTCCGCGACCTGGGTCGGAACCGGTTCCGGCGTCGGTGTCGGTCCTGCGCGGCGGCTTTCCTGGAACCAGTGCAGGGCGATCAATACCAGGGTCGGAACGCCCAGCAGGGCGGTGATCAGGAAGAAGTTGTGATAGCCGAACTTTTCCACCATGACGCCTGAGTAGCCGCCGATCAGGCGTGGCAGCAGGAGCATGATCGAGCTGAGCAGGGCGTATTGGGTCGCGGAGAATTTCAGGTTGGTCAGGCTCGACAGATAGGCGACGAAGGCGGAAGTCGCCAGGCCCGAGCTGAAGTTATCCAGTGAAATGGTCACGATCAGCATGTTCAGGTTGGGGCCCATGTCCGCCAACATCAGGAACAACAGGTTGGTTCCCGCCGATGCGGCGCCGCCGATGAACAGGATCGGCAGGATGCCGAAACGCACGATCAGCAGGCCGCCCATGCCGGCGCCCACCAGCGTCATGATCAGGCCGAAGATTTTGCTGACGCTGGCGATCTGATCCTTGGTGAAGCCCTGGTCGATGTAAAAGACGTTGGCCATCACGCCCATGACCGTATCGGACATCCGATAGGTGGCGATCAGCCCAAGCAGCAGCAGGGCTTGCCAGCGGTAACGCAGAATGAAGTCGTTGACCGGTGTCAGCACTGGCGCCAGGCCACGGCGACCCATGGTCGACAGGCACAGCGCAGTCAGCGTGGTGTAGAGAATTGCCCGAAGGAACGCGCGGTCCTCGAGCAGCAGATCGAGCAGGCTCACGCCATGGAACAGCACGCTGGCAAAGTCGGTGTTGTAGAGCTGGGTGAACATGGCCGGGAAGGATACCAGCAGTACGATCAGTACGAACACTGAAGCCAGTTGATGCGCGAAGCTATAACGCCCGGCCTGCAGTTGGGTGCGCAGCGGGACCGGTGGTTCGCGCATGAAGAGGGAGGTCAGCAGCGCCGGGATCATCAGGGCGCCGAACAGCACGTAGGTGCCGGTCCAGGCGGAGTGCTGATAGTTGAAACCCGTGGAGCCGAAGCCTTCGGCGAAGAACAGGGCGCCTGCCGTCGCCAGCAAAGCGGCAATCCGATAGCCGGACATGTAACTGGCGGCGAGGGCGGCCTGGCGACTGTCTTCGGCGATCTCCAGGCGGTAGGCGTCCACGGCGATGTCTTGCGTTGCCGAGGCGAATGCGACAATGACCGCGATGGCGATCAGCCATGAAAGGTGTTTTTGCGGGTCGCAAAAGCCCATCCCGATCAGGCCGAGGATCACCAGCGATTGCGACAAAACAAGCCAGGAGCGTCGTCGACCGAGCTTGCCCAGCAGGGGCAGGCGCCATTGGTCGAGCAATGGCGACCAGACCCATTTGAAGGCATAGGCCAGACCGATCAGGCTTGCATAGCCGATGGTTTCGCGAGCCACACCGGCTTCGCGCAGCCAGACCGAAAGAGTCGAGAATACCAGCATGTACGGCAGGCCGGCGGCGAAACCCAGCAGTAACAGTACAAGCGTCGAGGGGCTGGCATATGCGGCGAGCGCGGCGCGCCAGGTTTTACGGGGCATGGGCTGGAGTCTGCCTCAAGAAATACGGAAACAAAGCGCGCACTCTAACCGCTGTGCTCTACCGGGCGCCAGCCATGGCGCTGAATATCAACACGATTGTTCAGGATACTGATGCCCTCCATGCGCAATCGGGCGCGTTGTTCGTCCCCGGATGGACTGCCCGCGGGCAGGCTGATGCGCCCGCCGGCGGCGAGTACGCGGTGCCAGGGCAATTTGCTGTCGCCGGGCAACTGGCTCAGTGTCCGCCCGACCCAGCGGGCGGCGCGCCCCAGTCCGGCCAGTTCGGCCAATTGGCCATAACTCACCACTTTGCCCTCCGGCACTTGTGCGAGTGTCAGGTAGAGCGCCGTGCGTCGGATTTGTGCCGCACTCTCGGTGTCAGTGGTTGGTTCGATCACGTCCGGGGTTCCTGAAAAAGTTCGCAGTACCGTCTGTAGAGTAAATCCTTGATCGTCCATTGAGAAATGAACTCAATAGATACGGTCGGGGTCAGTCCTAGCCAGGGCCTTATTCCTGCGAATAAGGCCAATTCTTTTCGCGTACCTGAGCCTGTATTTGCTTATGTTCTCCAGAACCGTGTTGTGTCTCGCCATCGCCAGTGCTTCTACCCCCTTGCTCGCGGATACCGTGTGGTTGAAGAACGGTGACAAGCTGAGTGGCAAGATCATTCTGTTCGATGGTGGCAAGCTGTTGATCCAGACCGAGTACGCCGGCGCGGTCCCCATTGACTGGAAGCAGGTCAAAACCCTGGAAAGTGATCAGGAACTGTTGGTCAAGCAGGACGCCTACACCGGCGAGAAGGCCAAGTCGTTGCATGCTGCGGACGATGGCAAGGTCATTTTGGCCAATGGCGAGGCTCCCAAGACGGTCGAGCTGGCCAGTGTCCAGCAGATCCTCAAGCCCAAGCCGGTGGTCGAAGACTTGGTATGGAAGGGCAATATCGACGCGGCCCTGGATTACCAGCGTGCGGACAAAGACACCGATGATTACGACATCGACTTCAAGACCACTGCGCGCCATGGCCGTTGGCGGCACATCGCTGAAGGCGAATACAACCGCGAGTTCCAGGATGACGTTGTCACGACGGACAACTGGCGGGCCGAATACTCCCTCGACCGCTTCATCACCGACAAATGGTTCTGGGAAGGTCGTCTGGTATACAAGCGCGACAAGGTAGAAGACCTGTCTCGTCAGCGTACAGTGGGTACCGGTCCTGGCTATCAGTTCTGGGATGACGAGTTGGGTGCATTTTCCCTGGGGTCGCTGGTCAATCGCACTGATTACGAGTTCAACGATGGCAGCAAGGAGAATTTCTATTCCCTGGCCATGAAGTGGGATTACAACCGTTACCTGATTGCCAAGAAGGTGGAGTTCTTCACCAATGGTGAGGTGGCCAAGCCGTTGTCGGGCGTGGCCGACTACGCGCTCGATGCCGAGATGGGGCTGCGCTATAAAGTGACCGACTGGGCGTCGCTGAACCTGAAGGCCGAGAGGGATATTGTCAGTGGTTCCGATGAGGCTGACTTGAGCAAGACCCGTTACACGGCAGGGTTTGGCGTGACTTGGTAAGTGCTGAAAAACGCAGCTTCGGCTGCGTTTTTCAATGCCTGGAAAAACACGCAGGCACAAAAAAGCCCCGCTGTTGAGGGCGGGGCCTTTTACTAAAGCAAGTACAAGTTAGATAACTTGAACTTCTTCAGCTTGCATGCCTTTCTGACCGCGGGTAGCGATGAAAGAAACCTGTTGGCCTTCTTTCAGGCTTTTGAAGCCGTCGGATTGGATAGCTTTGAAGTGAACGAACAGGTCGTCACCGGATTGTGGAGTGATGAAGCCGAAGCCTTTTTCATCGTTGAACCACTTAACGGTACCGGTTTGGCGATTAGACATGGTGTAACTCCTTGAACAAAGATAACTGCGACTCAGGAAGAACCCTGGCCGAGACTGAGTGCAAAGAGCAGGAAAAATTCTTGTAGATGGTTGGATCGAAATTCAACATATCGTGTAGAGATTCTCAGTGACACAAGCAGCACAGTGACGCCACCTTAACCCTTTTTCCGGAACGTGCCAATGTTTCTTGCGAAGGTTTCTCGGTTTTCGTGATCGACGGTGCATCCTATTGTTTCAAGGGGCCAGGGATTTCGCATGATCGTCGAGAATTGTGCCCCGGTCTTTGAACCCGAGGGCGTGCCCCGGTAAGATGCCGGACAGATTTTTTCCACCTCGCTATTCAGGACACCCGCCATGAGCATCAAATCGGACAAGTGGATTCGCCGCATGGCGCAAGAGCACGGCATGATCGAGCCCTTCGTGGAGCGTCAGGTGCGCGGCAGCGATGATAGCCGTGTGATCTCCTATGGCGTGTCCAGCTACGGCTACGATGTGCGTTGCACCAATCATTTCAAGGTGTTCACCAACATCAATTCGGCTATCGTCGACCCGAAAAACTTCGATGCTGGCAGCTTCGTCGACATCCACAGCGACGTATGCATCATTCCGCCGAACTCCTTCGCCCTGGCCAGCACCGTCGAATACTTCCGCATTCCACGTAATGTGCTGACCATTTGCCTGGGTAAAAGTACCTACGCGCGTTGCGGCATCATCGTCAACGTCACGCCGCTCGAGCCTGAGTGGGAAGGTCACGTGACCCTGGAATTTTCCAACACCACCAACCTGCCGGCGAAAATCTACGCCAATGAAGGCGTGGCACAGATGCTGTTCCTTGAGTCTGACGAAGAGTGTGAAGTGTCTTACAAGGACCGTGGCGGCAAGTATCAGGGCCAGCGTGGCGTGACCCTGCCGCGGACCTGAGTCAGCCGTCTGACGAACCGTGGGAATTCCTGGGCGAGCGTACACTCTATGGAGTGTACTGCTCTGATTCGCGCAACGCGGACCGGACCATCGCTCAGGAGTGCTTTATGAAGATCGACCCGCGAATAAGTGCCGAACTGGCAAGTCTTGAGCCCAATCAGGTTGGCGTCTTGGCCTGGTCCTTGTTGGCACACCCGCCGATCAGCATGGCAGGAGGCATCCCCGGCCAACCTGATCCCGATACCCCCAACGAACAGCCCACCGAGCCCGGTGAGCCCACCCTGCCGGATGAGCCGCCCCCCGCCCCTGTGGCCTGATTGCCTGCGCAGAAAAATGAATGGTCAGTCAGCTGAGGTCTGTGAAGACTTCAGCTGACTGGCCATATTTCGTTGTCGCCGATGACAAAGATCCTGCAGTTGTCGTCCCGGCGGACTTCATGGCCACCAGCAAACGCATCGAAAGCGGTGCCGCTTGTGCGTCGGCGCGTGTGAAGTTCGCTCCGGTGTTGATCGACTCATATCCGGCAATAACTGTAATCGCCGTCGAAACCTATTTCCGATCCGGCCGTGTTTTTATTCCGGCGTTGCTCGTTCTGCGACTTTTTGGAAAAGGTCAGCGTCGGGCAGTTATTTCGCCTATGAAAAGGACATTCAGATGAATACAAATCGATCGGGGCATTTAAGTGCCGATGTGAACACGGCCGGCGATCCCCAACCGTTTCGCGTGACGCACGGACTCTACTTCCATGATCGGCCAGGCATCCACTGTATCGAGGCTGATAACGGGAAGGGGACAGCGTTTTATGTCTATCTGCCGGTAGGAATCCAGAGTGGCAGTTTCAGTCTGGGGCTTAGTGAGCGGTCCCCCATGGTTATCCATGTGACGGGCAACTCCGAAGCCGAGTTGTATCGAGGCGCGCTTGATTTGACCGTGGGTGGCGATGCGCAGTTTGCCGGAAGCTTCAGTGGGTTAGATGCGGACGGTCTGGAAGTGACCAATGGAAGTTTCAGGCTTGAGCACGATGCGAGTGCTTGATGTTTGAGTGAGGGGAGCCGGGAATGCGGCTCCCCTTTTTTTCGTGCGGCGTTTATTTCAGGTTACCGCTGAGGAATTGTTTCAATCGCTCACTCTTCGGATTGCCCAGCACGTCTTCCGGCGCGCCTTCCTCTTCCACCAGGCCCTGATGCAGGAACAGCACCTGGCTCGAGACCTTGCGGGCGAAGCTCATTTCGTGGGTCACCATGATCATGGTCCGGCCTTCTTCGGCCAGGCCCTGGATCACGCGTAGCACCTCACCCACCAGCTCCGGGTCGAGCGCCGAAGTCGGCTCATCGAACAGCATGACCTCCGGCTCCATGGCCAGCGCCCTGGCAATGGCCACCCGCTGTTGCTGGCCGCCGGACAGGAATGCCGGATACTGGTCCGCCACCCGCGCTGCCAGGCCAACCTTGTCCAGATAGCGTCGTGCACGGTCTTCGGCTTCCTGCTTGCTGCACCCCAGCACCCGGCGCGGGGCCATGGTGATGTTCTCCAGCACGGTCATGTGGCTCCACAGGTTGAAGTGCTGGAACACCATGGCCAGTCGGGTACGGATCCGTTGCAGCTCATCGGGATCGGCGACATGCATGCCGTGTCGATCCTTGATCATGCGGATCGCCTGGCCGTCGAGGCTCATGGCGCCGTCGTTGGGTTGTTCGAGAAAGTTGATGCAGCGCAGAAAGGTACTTTTACCCGAGCCGCTGGCGCCGATCAGGCTGATGACGTCGCCGGTGTTGGCCTTGAGCGAAACGCCTTTGAGCACCTGATGATCGCCGTAGCTTTTATGCAGGCCTTCGATGGTCAGTTTGTACATGGAACAGGCATCCTCAAGGCGAAAGTAGGTAGCCGCTGCGATAGGCTTCGGTGCCCGCGACATGGGCGATCACCATGCCGGCAGTGGCCATGCGGCGCAGCGAGCGGGCGTACATCAACCCGGCGGCGGTGCAATGAACAGGGGTGACTCGATCCGCGATCGGGTCAATGATTTCAGCGATCAATTGCCCGGCTTCCAGGTATTCCCCTGGCAGCGCAGTGAACACCAGCAAGCCGCCGACGGGCGTGGCCACGGGTTCGACAGCAGCCAGCGGTGTGGCCGGGTAGGGCAGCTCGGGCATGGGCGCCGGTTCACCGGCGATCGCGCCGAAATGAATCAGGTAATCAATCAGCGCCTGACTGTCCAGGCTGGCCAGCGGGTGGTTGACGTCACCCTGGCCGCGCAGTTCGACGGTAACCGAAAAGCTGCCCGCCGGAATGTCGAAATGTTCGCCGAAGCGCTCTTTCAACTGCCACCAGAGCAAGGTGAAGCATTCGTCGAACGACTGCCCGCCGGAGTCAGTGGCCAACAGGCTGGCCTCGGCACCGATGTAGCGGGCCAGAGGCTCGACCTGGGGCCATGCATCCGGTGTGGTGTACAGGTGCGCGACGGCTTCGAAATCGCAATGCAGGTCCAGCACCATGTCGGCATCGCAGGCCAGCCGCTGCAGGGTCAGGCGCTGGGATTGCAACTGGGTGCTGGCGGTCTGCCGGGCAAGTGCATGACGCAAACTGTCACGAATCAGTTCGAGGTTGTGCTGCGGGTCATCGCCGAGTCGGCCCTCGATCTCGTTGCCGACCTCTTCGCTCAGATCGACGAACCAGCGGTTGAAGTTCTGACCGCTTTCCAGCTCGTAGCGGCCCAGCGGTACATCCATCAGCACTTGCTCCAGGCCGACCGGATTGGCCACCGGAACCAGGACGATTTCGCTGCGCAGGCGGCCGGCGGCTTCCAGCTCCGCCAGGCGTTGCTTGAGGTGCCAGGCCACCAGCATGCCGGGCATTTCATCGGCGTGAAGGGATGACTGGATGTAGATCTTGCCGTTGGCCGGTTGCGGCCCGAAGTGAAAACTGTGGATCTGTCGCGCGGTCCCCGGCAGCGGGGACAGCAAGTCATGTATCTGGTGGCGCATGTGCGAGAAGTCCTAGTGGGTCGGCCCGAGGAAGGCCAGCCATCGGCGTTCGGCGAGGCGGAACAGGCCGACCAGCGCAAAGGTGACGGTCAGGTAGATCAGTGCGGCGATGCCGAACGACTGGAAGGTCAGGAAGGTCGCCGAGTTGGCGTCTCGAGCGACCTTCAGGATGTCCGGGATGGTCGCGGTGAACGCCACGGTGGTCGAGTGCAGCATCAGAATCACTTCGTTGCTGTAATACGGCAACGAGCGACGCAGGGCCGAAGGCATGATCACGTAGGCATACAGCTTCCAGCCTGTCAGGCCGTAAGCCTTGGCCGCTTCGACTTCACCGTGGTTCATGCTGCGAATCGCCCCGGCGAAAATCTCCGTGGTATAGGCGCAAGTATTCAGGGCGAAGGCCAGGATGGTGCAGTTCATTGCGTCGCGGAAAAAACTGTCGAGCAGCGGTTGCGCACGCACGGCGGCCAGGCTGTAGATCCCGGTGTAGCAGATCAGCAGCTGGATATAGAGTGGTGTGCCACGGAACAGGTAGGTATAGAACTGCACTGGCCAGCGAATGTAGGAGTGCGGCGAGACCCGGGCGATGGACAGCGGAATCGATACGATGAAACCGAAGAAGATCGACGCGCTGAGCAGCCACAGGGTCATGGCCAGGCCGGTGATGTTCTGGCCGTCGGTGTAGAGGAAGGCTTTCCAGTATTCCTGCAGGAGTTCGATCATCGCACGGCCTCCCGTGTACCGGCAGCGTAGCGGCGTTCCAGCCAGCGCAGAATGAAGTTGGAGGCACTGGTGATCGCCAGGTAGATCAAGGCGGCGAGCACCAGGAAGTAGAACAGTTGGTAGCTGCTTTTACCGGCATCCTGCGCGGCCTTGACCAGGTCGGCCAGGCCAATGATCGATACCAGCGCGGTGGCCTTGAGCATGACCATCCAGTTGTTGCCGATACCCGGCAGGGCGTAGCGCATCATCTGCGGGAACACCACGATGCGGAAACGCTGGCCGCGTTTGAGACCGTAGGCAGTGGCGGCTTCAACCTGGCCGCGAGGCACGGCGAGGATCGCGCCGCGGAACGTTTCGGTGAAGTACGCGCCGTAAATGAAGCCCAGGGTCAAAACACCGGCGCTGAACGGGTTGATCTCGATGTATTCCCATTCCATGTAGTCGGTGAACGATGTCAGCCAGGTTTGCAGGCTGTAGAAAATCAGGAGCATCAGCACCAGATCCGGCACCCCGCGAATCAGCGTGGTGTAGCACTGGGCAGGCAAGCGCAGCAGTTTGACTTTTGACAGTTTGGCACTGGCGCCGAGCAGGCCGAGCAATACGGCCACCAGCAGCGACATCGCCGATAATTTGATGGTCATCCAAGTGCCTTCCATCAGCAACGGACCGAAGCCCTTGAGGCTGAAGGCTGAGAGCCCCAGATTTTGTAGGAAGTTTTCAAACATAAATCAGCAACCTGATCGGAAGAAAAAAGCGCCCATCGCGAGATGGGCGCCGGGCATTATTTGCCGCTGTACAGATTCAGATCGCCAAAGTGTTTCTTCTGAATGGTGGCGTAGGTGCCATCATCGTGTAACGCTTTGATACCTTTATCCAAAAGGGCTTTCAGCTCGGTGTTACCTTTCTTAATACCGACCGCTGTCTTGGCTGGCAGCAGTTCGCTGTCGACCGGCTTGCTGATTTCGTAATCGGCGCCGTTTGGCGACTTCAGGAAGCCCAGTTCGGCTTGCAGCATGTCCTGGATCCCGGCGTCGAGACGACCGGAAGTCAGGTCGGAGTACACCTGGTCCTGGTTCTGATAGGCCTGGGTTTTAACGCCAGCCTTGTCCAGAACGGCTTTGGCATAGGCTTCCTGAATGGTGCCTTGCTCGTAGCCGACGGTTTTGCCTTTGAGCGACGCGACGTCTGCCGTGATGCCAGAACCTTTCTTGGACACGTAAGCGGTTGGGCCGGAGAACAGTTCGCTGGAGAAGTCGATGACTTTTTCGCGGGCCGGAGTGACGGTCATCGAAGAGATCACGCCGTCGAATTTATTGGCCTTCAGGCCAGGAATCATGCCGTCGAAATCGCTTTCGACCCATTTGCACTTGACCTTCAGTTCGGCGCAGATTGCATTCCCCAGATCGATGTCGAAACCGACCAGGCTGCCGTCGGCCGCTTTCGACTCGAACGGTGCGTAGGAAGGGTCAACGCCAAAACGCAATTCCTTGTATTCCTTTGCCAGCGCGGAGCCAGCGGCAACGCACAATGCCAGTGCAGAAAGGGTCAGCAATGCTTTTTTCATTATTCAATCCCTAAGAACCAATATGAGCGCTTGTGGCGCAGAATGATTGTTACTGGTGAGCGTAAGACCTAATGAAAGTAGCAATTTCCGAACCAGAGTGCCGAACAAGCGTTTTAAAAGGTGTTCAGGAAATTGCCGGAAGGGATTAGTGCACGAAATTGGGCGACGTGGGAAGCCTGCACCTTTTTAGATCGAGATGTGGCGAAACCCTGTGGCGAGGGCGCTTGCTGTCGCTCGACTGCGCAGCAGTCGTAAACGCGACAGTGACGTTTGACGGATGTGCCGCGTGGACAGATCCAAGGGCCGTTTCGCAGCCCGGCGGGAGCAAGCTCCCTCGCCTCAGGGAATGGGTTTACTTGCCAGGTGTCAGGGTCAATCGTTTGGTCCCGTACACCTTGTCAAAGTTTTGCGGCTGCATCGGCAAGCTCTGATACTGACCTTTCAGCCACGGCTCGATGCTGTTCAGGTAATTCGGGCTGGCCGGGTTGCCGGACTGGCCGGTGGCGTTCTGGCCCATCAGCGGTTCGGCCTGGCCGAAGTCGACGATAAAGCGCATGGCAGGCACCAGCGT
Source organism: Pseudomonas sp. MIL9 (assembly GCF_016887925.1). Classification (NCBI taxonomy): domain Bacteria; kingdom Pseudomonadati; phylum Pseudomonadota; class Gammaproteobacteria; order Pseudomonadales; family Pseudomonadaceae; genus Pseudomonas; species Pseudomonas sp. MIL9. The sequence continues at coordinate 43,160 of NZ_JAFEHE010000003.1, forward strand.
GGTGTTGAAATCCTGGCCCCAGGCGAATGCAGCCGTATTGAGCGTGGTGTGATCGCCGCCGGCCGGCAACGGACCGCGAACGGTCTGGCCAGTGGCATTTTTCCATTCGTAGCGATGCAATTTGCCCCACTGCCAGCCTTTGTGGTCACCGCCCAGCTGACTGTCCCCGGCGCTGATCGCCGCGGCCAGGCTGCGTGCCAGGATCGCCGGTTTGTCTTCTTTCTGCGCGGTGCGCACGTCATCCCAGAATGGACTGTCTTCGCGGCCCAGCAGGTGATCGGCCTGCGCGGCATAGGACAACTTGCCGTCGGCGACAAAGGCTTTCCACGCCGGGCTGCTTTCTGGCCCCAGTTCATCAAGGAAAATCTGCTTGGCGCTTTCCTGCAGGAACAGCTCGTAGATCGCCGCATCGGCGGAGGTCGGGCTGAGTTTGCCATCGAACGCCATCAGGCGGGTGAACGCTTCGCGTGCCTTGGCTCCATCCGCTGCGGGCAACGCCGCGATGGCTTGTTTGAGCGGTTGGGACATGCCGGGCGCTGCGAACATTTTCTTTAATTTGGCGGCGAAGGTGGTGGTCTGGTCGTACTGCATCGCGATCAGGCTACGGGTGTCATGCTTGCCCACCCCGGCCAGTTCAGCCAGGCGCTCGCCACGTTCCGGCGCCGACCAGGAATTGGACAGCTGCATGCCGTAGCCATGGGGGATGACCCGTTGGTTCGCAGTGCCGAGCCAGCCCTGGGCCGGGTCCTGATCGTAGGGGTGCAGCATCGGGTCGGCATAGCCGTCCCAGTCGTAGCGACCTTCCCAGCCTGGTGAGGGCAACAGGCCTTCGCCTTCGCGACGGTTCGGGTAGCGACCGGTGACTTGCCAGCCAATGTTGCTGGCATCGGCAAACACCAGGTTCAGCGCAATGGCGCGGATTTCGCGGCTGGCGTCCGACGCCTTCTCGACATTCTGTGCGCGGGACAGGTCAAAAAACGCGTCCAGGGTTTTGTCATCGGTGAAGCTCGGCGTCTGCAAGGCCAGGCCGAAGCCGCTGCCCTGGGCAAGACCCTGGGCGCTGTTGAGCAGCGGGCCGTGGCGGGTTTCGTACACCGCTTCGCGAATCGGCCGCTGGCCTTTGACAAAGTAGGTTTCGTTGCGCACCACCGCCGGCTGCCATTTGCCGCCGTTTTCGTAGGCCAGGCCGTTGCCCTGGCGTTTGATTTTTTCCAGGAACAGGTCCTGGTTGTCGCCCATGACGCTGGTCGTGCTCCACGCAACTTTGCCGTTGAACCCGCCGAGCACCATTGGCAATCCGGCAATGGTCACGCCGGACGCCTGATATTTCGGTGCGCGAATCTGTACGTAGCTGAACAACGACGGCACGCCCATCGGCCCATGGCTGTCGCTGGCCAGCAGGCTCTTGCCACTGCGGCTGCGTTGCGGGGCGATGGCCCAGTTGTTCGATGAAGTGGCGCCGAGCAGATTCAGCTCGGCGAGCTGACTCGTGGCTTTGCTGATTTCAGCCAGCCCCGGTACTTGCCCGTTGAGTCTGATGCCTTGCAGCTTTTCGCTTTCGGCCACTGGCAATTGTTCATCGGGGGCGGAAGGGGTCAGCCACGGCAGTTTGTCGGTGGATACCGTTTGGGCCAGCACCAGCGTGGAGATTTCCTCGGGCAGGTTGGCTGACTGACTGAAGTTGAGCAGGCAGAAAATCAGCGCCGAGTCTTCCGGTTGCCAGTATTCAGGCTTATAGCCGCTGGCGGCGAGGTCCGCCGGCAGCTTGTCGCGGTAGCGGAACAGGTAAGCGTTGACCCCGCGGGCATAGACTTCGAAGAAGCGCTTGAGGCGTGGCGACGATGCCTTATAGAGCTCGCCGGCGCTTTTCTTCAGATTGACCGCGCGCATGTAGCGGTCGGCGTCCAGCAGGTCCGAACCGTGCATCTCGGCCAGACGGCCCTGGGCCAGCAAACGCAAGGTGACCATTTGCGTGATGCGGTCGCTGGCGTGCACGTAGCCGAGGGTGAACAGAGCGTCGTGGAAGCTGCTGCTTTCGATCAACGGCATGCCCATGGCATTGCGGCGTACCGAAACGTTCTGAGCCAGGCCTTTGAGCGGCTGTACGCCGGAAGTCGGCGGGACGGAGTCCTGTGCGTTGAAGCTCTGACAGCCGGTCAGGCTCAAAACACCTGCAACTGCTGCGGCTACGCCGAACCGGGGTAGAAAATGTGTAAGGGCTGGCGAGGCCATGGCAAAGCTCCTGCGGGGCGGTAACGTCAGTAAAGGCGCTACGTTAGTGAGCAGGAGGTGGCCGCGCAAGCGGGCGGCCAGGTTATTTCAGGTTTTGTCCGAGATCCCGTTTGCATTCGATGGCTTGCCACTGGCCGGGGCCGATGTTGAAGTGCAGGAAATCCACTGACCTGGCGTGAGAAGAGCGAGCATGGAGCTTGAGAAAAACGCGGCACTGATCATCATCGATCAGCAAAAAGGCATCCTTCACCCCAGACTCGGCCGGCGCAACAATCCTCAGGCCGAAGACCGCATGCAGGAGCTCTTGGGCCACTGGCGTCGCAGCGGGCGGCCGATCATTCATGTGCAACACCTGTCCCGCTCGGAGGACTCGGTGTTCTGGCCGCAACAAGCGGGCGTCGAATTTCAGGAGCGCTTTGAGCCATTGCCTGGCGAGCAGCTGATTCAAAAACAGGTGCCGGATGCGTTTTGTTCGACGGGGCTGGAGGCGCGTTTGCGTGAGTCGGGGATCGGACAATTGATCATCGTCGGCGTGGCGACCCACAACTCCGTGGAGTCCACGGCGCGTAGCGCAGGCAATATGGGGTTCGATACGTGGGTGGCGGAGGACGCGTGCTTTACCTTCGACAAGGTCGACTTTTTCGGGCATGCCCGTTCAGCTGAAGAGGTACACGGGATGTCGCTGGGGAATTTGCATGGCGAGTACGCGACGGTCGTCAGTACCGCGCAGATCTTGATGGCCGATTGAAAACCTGTGGGAGCTGGCTTGCCAGCGAAGCGGGGCGTATGACAAAACGCGTCGTTTCGATCGCCAGCAAGCCGGCTCCTAAAGGGAAATGGGTCTAACCCATCAAGCGCCGTGGCACTTCTTGAACTTCTTGCCATTGCCACATGGGCAGGGGTCATTGCGGCCGACGTCTTTCAGGGCGTTGCGCACCGGTTCCTGGTGGGCGTGGCCGCAGTTCGGACCGTGGACATGGCTATGGTCGTGATCATGGTGGTCGTGATCGTGGTTGCAGTCTGGGCCATGTACATGGGGTTGCTGGGTCATCGGGGTTACTCCGGAATTAGATCGGCGGGGATTATCACGCCATTACGCGCCAGGTGCACGTAGTGGGCGATGAATAAACCGGTTTCCATTTCGCCTTCCAGTCGATAGGGGACGGGTTGCCTGGGACTTTTCAGTTGTTTGACCAGATCCCTCACTTTCGGCCACAGGTTGGTCCGGATCGGCACCTTGTAAAAACCGCTGCGTTTGGGGCCGACGGTGATCCAGTGTTCATGCTCGCCCTCGGCCAGCAGGATGTCGCCAAGATGAATGCGGTATTCCAGGCCGCGCACCGTCAGGTCGCTGTTGTTGGGGTTATCGATCCGGAAATGCAGCACAAAGCGCTGCTCCAACAGTTTGGCTCGCACGACTTCAACCCTGACCAGATGCACCTCGGGGTCCGGTTCGTCGTCGCTGAACCACGACGCACAGCCGCCGAGCCCCATAAACAGCAGCAGGAAGAGGGTTTGAAGTGTGCGTCGTCGACTGAGCATGGTGTGACTCCTTTGATGCCCAGTCTAGCTCCCTGGATTCACATCAACGGCCGAAATAACCCGAGCAGCACTTCTTGAACTTCTGCCCGCTGGCGCAGGGGCAGGCGTCGTTACGGCCGATGTCGAGGGGCACGGTCGGATCGATGAAATACCAGCGGTCGGCGTTCTGAACGAACGATGAACGCTCACGATGACTGTGTTCGCCGCTGCCGTCGTGCCAACGTGCGGTGAAGGTCACGAAAGCGTGTTCGGGCTGACCGCCAAGGACTTCCGAGCTTTCCACCTCAAGACCCAGCCAGGTGCTTTGGGCGCTCCAGTCGCTGATCGATTGCCGATCAAGGCCGGCTTGTTGCGCGGGCAGGGTGGTGGCCACCAGATAATCGATCAGGCCAAGCACGTAGGCACTGTAGCGCGAGCGCATCAGCGCTTCGGCGCAAGGGGCCGGGTGGCCGGCATGGTAATGACCGCAGCAGGCATCGAGCAGGGTGCCGCTGCCGCAAGGGCAAATGGATGTACTCATGGCGTTACCACCAATATTTCCCGAAGTTTTCCGGATTGGCCCAGAACCGCGAGTTGAGCCAGTCGGGGACTTGTTTGTAGTCAAGCAGATCATAGGTGAACAGCGTCAGCACTTGATCGTCACGCTGGAAGCGTTCGCTGGCCTGCAGCGCCAGGGAGAAAAAATCCGTTTCTTGCCAGCCGCTGGCGGGCAGGTCTGCCAGCACCGCGATGCGACTGGCATTGAGGTTGCGGATACCGCCGAGCAAATTCAGGCCGTCGCGCTTGGGCAGGTGCTCGAGGCAATCGACCGCCAGCGCGAGATCGAACCGGCGCCCCGCCAGCTCGGCAGGCAACGGCCCGGGTGCCGCGTGCGCCACGCAGCTGTCAGGGTGCGCGAGCTTGAAAGCCTCCAGCGCGGGGAATTCACTGGCGCCGATCAGCAACAGGCGCGAAGGGGCGTAAAGATCCAGCAGAGCGGCCAGCGCTTGCTGCGGCGTGCGCGAAGAGTTACCTGCAATCATCAAAGATCCTCAATCAGATCTGCCAAGACTAGCTTGCCTGTGAGTCCGAGCCTAGAGCGGCTTTGACGCAAAACCGGCGATCCGTGCCGAACACTGGACAAAACAGCAATGGCCTATTGCTGGCGGAGATTAAAACTCCGGTCTTTACTCCGTGAATCGGTTCTAAGCCGATCCTTCAGGAGAAAACTAGATGAGCATAGTTCGGACAGCATTACCCCTGGTTCTGCTAACCAGTGTGTTGACTGGTTGCGCAGGTTTGCAGAAAACCGACTGGCCGACCTGTGCGGCCGTCGGTGGTGTCGTGGGCGCGGGTCTCGGTGCAACCGAGAGCTCGTCCTGGGCTGGTTATGGCGCGCTGATTGTCGGTGGTACGGCAGCGGCCTATTGCTGGGTTCACGGGGATGGCGACGAAGACGGCGATGGTGTGCCGGATAGCCGCGACAAGTGCCCGGGCACGCCTCATGGCGTGAAGGTCGATGCCGATGGTTGCCCACCACCAGCACCTGCACCAGTGGTCGAAGAGGTCGTGGTGGTCAAGGAAGAAACGATTGTCATCCGCGATGTTCACTTCCAGTTCGACAAAGCGACACTCACTGCGTCTGACAAGCAGGTGCTCGATAAGATCGCCACTCGCTTGAAAGCGGAAGCCCCAACCGCACGGATGACGGTTACCGGTCATACCGACAGCGTGGGCAGCGATACCTACAACCAGAAACTGTCGGACAAACGCGCCCATTCGGTGGTTGAGTACCTCATCCAGCAAGGCGTGCCGCGGAGCAACTTCGTGTCTGTTTCCGGTGCCGGTGAAAGCCAGCCGGTTGCCGATAACAAAACCGCCGACGGCCGTGCACAGAACCGTCGCACGGAAATCAAAATCGAGCGCTAAGTCCCTCGCATCCGCGGCTTGTGCAGTCGCGGATGCCGGTCTTTACTCCTGTGTAACCGGCATTGGCCGGTGACACAGGAGCTTCTCAAAATGACCCAATTCACACGGACCGTCTTGCCGGTTCTGCTGCTTGGCAGCCTGTTGACCGGTTGCGCCACTCACAGTGATGGCACCGCTCCCCTCAATCAACGTACCTGGCCGATCTGCAGCGTCATTGGCGGACTGGTCGGCGGAGGCCTTGGCGCTGTCGAAAGTGGCGGATGGGCGGCCGGTGGAGCGGCGCTCGGTATTTTGACCGGTGGTTTGATTTGCTATGCCCAGGATGGCGACGAAGACGGCGATGGCGTTTTCGACCGCCGTGATCGTTGCCCTGACACACCGGCCAACACCCCTGTCGATCATCGCGGTTGCCCGCTGCCCCAGTACCCGGCCAGTGTGAAGCTTGCCGAACCGGCGCAATCGGAGGTCATTACCCTGAGTGATGCCGGTGATGTGCTGTTCGCTTTTAACCAGTCAGAGCTGACACCCACCGCGAAGAGTCAACTGGACTCGATCATGGGCAAGTTGCAGGACGCCGATGTGATCAGCATCAAGGTGATCGGCTTCACGGACAGCGTCGGGTCGGATGCCTATAACCAGGGATTGTCCGAGCGTCGGGCCAGCAGCGTCGCTGAATACCTGCTGAGCCAGGGTGTGGCACCGAACAAACTCACCAGCGAAGGCAAGGGCGAAAGCCAGCCTGTGGCCGATAACGAAACAGATGAAGGCCGCTCCAAAAACCGTCGCGTGGAGCTGCACATCAATCGCTGAACCTCGAAATAGAGCTGTCGGGTGACTTTTCAGGTCGTCCCGACAGCCAATCGGCGATCTTCATGAAGAATTTTTGGTTGCCCTCTGGCTTATCCCGCGTGGAAGCCGTTACTGTGCGTGCAAATAATAATTCTGTTCGGGGGAGCGTATGAAGGTGTTCTGGGGGCTGGGGAAGCTGTTGACCCTGCTGTTCTGGTCGGTGGTGCTGGTCAATCTGCTCACGCCGTTCATTTATCCGCTGCACCTGCTGGTCAACCTGGCCGGCTGCCTGCTGGCAGGGCTCCACCTGCTGGAGATCGTCTTCTGCTTCCGCAGCCTCAGGGGGCGCGCCCATCCCTGGCGTGATCGCTTGAACATTCTCTTTTTCGGCGTTTTCCACCTGCAAACCATTCCCGCTCCGACCGCACCGAAGGCTTCTCATGCGTAAACTCTGTCTGCTCGCCGTACTCATCAGCCCACTGGCCTGCGCACAGGTGGTGAGTGTTGAAACCAACTCGCTGATGCGCTTGCCCAATACCGCCAGTACCTTGCAGCTGGATCGCCTGGAAGTGGCTGATTACGGCACATTGCTCATCCCGTCGAATGTCACCGAGGTTACCGTCGGCGAATTGCACCTGGGCCGTGATGCGCGGATCGCTATCGTGTCCAGCGAACAGGCGCTGGAGCTTAAAATCGGTCGTGCCGAGTTGGCCGAGGGCAGCCAGATCACCGCTCGCGGTGCCCCCGGCACTTACCAGAAGGCGGCCCGCTCCGGGCGTAATCTGAATGTGCAGATCAAGGCACTGAAGGCGCCGCAATTATTGGTGGATGCTCGTGGTGGTGCCGGAGCGCCGGGATATGTCGGCCTCGACGGGGCCAACGGCCAGCCTCCGGGCTGCACCTGGGGGCAGGCGGGTCGCGGTGCCGATGGCAGCGATGGCAGTAATGGCCAGCCGGGGGCGCCGGGAGCTTTGGTCAAGCTGGCAGTGCCGCGCGATTATCCCGCAGAGCAAATCAAGGTTCAGGTCGCTGGCGGAGCCGGTGGCTTGGCCGGCCCCGGTGGCAAACCTGGAGCGGGCGGTAAAGCCAAGGGTTGCTTCATCTACAAGGCCGATGGCGGCAAAAGCGGCAAACCTGGCGCCGATGGCCAGCCGGGGCCTGCGGGTGCGGCGGGCTCGGTGACGGTTCAGCGGTTATAAGCAACTTCTGAGATGTGTCTCGTCTGATCGATGGTCTTCGCGAGCAGGCTCGCTCCCACAGGATTGCTCCGTCCCTGTGGGCGAGCGCGCTCGCGATGCTTTTAGAACATCGGCCGAGCCGCAGCAATCGCCACCAGCACCAACCCGACAATCAGATTGATCCCCACGAGGCGCCGAATCTTCCCGAGCACCGCAGCCCCCGCCGGCCAATCCTGCGCAATGACCGCCGTGCGCAACTCAGGCAGCATCAGTGCCTGAATCCGGATGAACAGCGCCGTCATCACCACATACAAGCCCATCATCACCTGCACATAGCGCGGAGCGGTTTCAAATCCGTTGAAGTGCATATGCAGCATGCCCACACCGCTGACGGGCAGCAGCACGACCGCGACCCAGACCCAGCGGAAAAAACCTTGAAACACTTCTACCCACAATTTCAGTCGGGCAGGACCCTCCAGTGCCTTCACAGCCGCAGGGCGCAAGACCATCCAGGCGAAAAACATGCCGCCGACCCACACCAGTGCGGCGAGGACATGCAGGCTATAAACAAGGCTAAAAGCGGTCATTGGGGTACTCCGTTCTGCGCGGGATTAATTAGCGGGGTATGATAGCGGCCGATCCGTACCACTGAAAATTTATCCAGCATTTTTTGCGCCCGACAATCCATGATCAGCACTGAACTCAAAACCACGATCCAGGGCGCCTACTCGCGTTTTCTCGAAGCCAAGAGCCTCAAGCCGCGCTACGGCCAACGCCTGATGATTGCCGAAGTGGCCAAGGTCCTCGGGGATATCGACACCGACGACGAAGGCCGGCGCAGCGGCGAGCCCGCGATTGTCGCGGTGGAAGCCGGCACCGGTACCGGCAAGACCGTCGCTTACAGCCTGGCCGCTATCCCGACGGCGAAAGCGGCCGGCAAGCGCCTGGTGATCGCCACGGCCACCGTCGCGCTGCAAGAGCAGATCGTCTACAAGGACTTGCCTGACCTGATGCGCAACAGCGGGCTGAATTTCAGCTTTGCGCTGGCCAAGGGGCGCGGGCGCTACATGTGCCTGTCCAAGCTCGACATGTTGCTCCAGGAAGGCCACGCGCAAACCGCCACGGCGCAGTTGTTCGAAGAAGAAGGCTTCAAGATCGAGGTCGATGAGGCCAGTCAGAAGCTGTTTACCAGCATGATCGAAAAACTCGCCGGCAATAAATGGGACGGCGATCGCGACAGCTGGTCCACCGCACTGGAAGACGCCGACTGGGCGCGCCTGACCACCGATCACAGCCAGTGCACCAACCGTCATTGCCCGAACTTCGGCCAGTGCGCCTTCTATAAGGCCCGCGAAGGCATGGGCAAGGTCGACGTGATTGTTACCAACCACGACATGGTACTGGCCGACCTGGCCCTGGGCGGTGGCGCCGTGCTGCCGGACCCGCGAGACACCATTTACGTGTTCGACGAAGGCCATCACCTGCCGGACAAGGCCATCGGCCACTTCGCCCATTACACGCGCCTGCGCTCGACCGCCGACTGGCTGGAAACCACCGCCAAGAATCTCACCAAGTTGCTGGCCCAACACCCGTTGCCCGGTGATCTGGGCAAACTGATCGAACAGGTGCCGGAGCTGGCGCGGGAGATCAAGACCCAGCAGCAGTTCATGTTCACCGCCTGCGAGCAAGTCGCCGATTTCAAACCCGGCGAAGACGTTGAAGGGCGTGAACGACCGCGTCACCGTTTCGTCGGCGGGGTGATCCCCGAACACATGCGCGAAATGGGCATCGAGCTGAAAAAAGGCTTCGCCCGCCTGACTGACCTGTTCACCCGCCTGACCGATCTGCTCAAGGAAGGCATGGACGGCGAGGTCAACATCGGTATCGCCAGCAACCAGGCTGAAGAGTGGTATCCACTGTTCGGCAGCCTGTTGTCCCGTTCTTCGGGCAACTGGGAGTTATGGACCGCCTTCACCGTCGAAGACCCGGAAGACAACCCACCGATGGCGCGCTGGCTGACCCTGGCCGAAAGCGGCTCGCTGTTCGACATCGAAGTCAACGCCAGCCCGATCCTCGCGGCGGAAATGCTGCGACGCAACCTGTGGAACGTGGCCTACGGTGCGCTGGTGACCTCGGCCACCTTGACCGCCCTCGGCACCTTCGACCGCTTCCGCATGCGCGCCGGCCTGCCGAAGAAAGCCGTGACCGCCGTGGTGCCCAGCCCGTTTCATCACGCCGATGCCGGCGTGCTGCGGGTGCCGAATCTCAATGCCGACCCCCGTGATGCGGCGGCGCACACCGCGGCGATCATTCGCGATCTGCCTGATCTGGTCGAAGGTTCCCGCGGCACCCTGGTGCTGTTTTCCTCGCGCAAGCAGATGCAGGACGTGTTCGACGGCCTGGACCGCGACTGGCGCAAGCAAGTGTTCATTCAAGGCAACCTGTCGAAGCAGGAAACCCTGAACAAGCACAAGGCGCGGGTGGATGGCGGGGACTCCAGCGTGTTGTTCGGCCTGGCGAGTTTTGCCGAGGGGGTCGACCTGCCCGGCGCTTATTGCGAGCACGTGGTGATCGCCAAAATTCCGTTCTCGGTACCGGATGACCCGGTCGAGGCGGCGTTGGCCGAATGGATCGAAGCCCGTGGCGGCAATCCGTTCATGGAAATCTCCGTACCGGACGCCTCGCTGAAACTGGTCCAGGCCTGCGGTCGCCTGCTGCGCACCGAAGAAGATCGCGGCACCATCACCTTGCTTGACCGGCGTCTGGTCACCCAGCGCTATGGCAAGGCGATTCTCAATGCGTTGCCGCCATTTCGTCGCGAAATTTCCTGATACATCGGTGGGCAAATCTGCCCATCGTGTTGTCTATCTCTCTGCCATTGCTTTTCCACTGGCCCATCCGGGTCGTTAGGGAGAATTCCGTTCTCATGATTCGCCGTTCGCTGCGCCAATCGTTACCTGCCGTTTTTGCCCTGTTGTTTGCATCGCCCCTGCTGGCGGCACCCGCCACCCAGCAGACGCTGTTCAACTTTGTGCGCCCCGCCGATGTGGTCCAGGTGACCACTCAGGACGCCAACCTGCCGCAATCCAACGCCGAGCAAACCGCCGAAGGTGAAGTGCTGCGGCGGGTGACGTTCAACCCGGTCGCTCGCCCGACCCTGCGGTTGACCCCGCAGACAGGGGCCTGGGACTGGTCGCAGTCGGGTTTCATGAGCCTGCGGGTGCAGAACGCCATGAATTGGGCGCTGACCCTGTACGTGACCATTCAGAGCAACGATGGCAAGACACTGGTCAGCCGTGTCGATCTGCCGGCGGGTCCGGCGCAGACCCTGTTGGTGCCGTTGCAGCCGACGTCGCCGCTGAGCCTGGGCATGAAGGCCGGACCGCCCATGCCGATGACCGTCGACGGTCAGCGCATCCTGTTGGCCAGCAGCGTAGGTGATCTGGATCGCGGCCAGGTGGTGGCGGTGAGTGTGTCGATGGATCAGCCGAAAGTGGCCCAGAGCATTCTGCTGGAGCGCTTTGGTGTACAGGACGCCGAGGCCGTGACCCAGACCGTGTATGGCGCCTTGGTGGATGCCTACGGTCAATCGACCCGGGCCAAATGGCCGGAAAAGGTCAGCAGCGATGAGCAACTCAAAGGCGCCGCGGCCAAGGAACAGCAACAATTGAAAACCTGGCTGGCCGAGCGCGAAAAGTCGTCCCTGGACAAATTCGGTGGCTGGACCAAGGGGCCGGCCTTCAAGGCCAGCGGTTTTTTCCGCACGGAGAAACGCGACGGTCGCTGGTACCTGGTGACCCCGGAAGGGCATCCGTTCTATTCGCTGGGGGTCAACACGGTGACCCCGGACGTCAATCAGACTTACATCGCCGGTCGCGAATGGATGTTCCAATCCCTGCCCAAGGCCGGTGAGCCCCTGGCCAGTCACTTCGGTGAAGGTGACACCCGTGGCGGCAACGGCGTTGATCAGGGCCGGGGCTTCAACGTCGGGCGCTGGTACGACTTTTATGGTGCCAATTTACAGCGCCTGTATGGCGACCCTTGTGCTCTGGGCAGCGATACCAAGGCCGGCGTTGCCGCAGCGGCCAAGGCTGATGCGGCAGAGGCCACGGCCGAGAAGGCCGCCGAGCCACCGGTTGTTCCTTCGACGGCCGAATCCGGAATTGCCGAAGCCGCCAGGACCGACGCCGTAGACGCGACAGTCGCGAACGCGGCCGAGCAAAAAGCTGCCGAGCCCTGCAAAACGACCTTCGATGAAAAGCGCTGGACCGGCCATACCCTCGACCGCCTGCAAGCCTGGGGCTTCAACACCATTGGCAACTGGAGTGCGCCGGCACTGGGCAACGCTGATCGTGTGCCATACACCTTGCCGCTGTCGATCGTCGGCGATTACGCGAGCATCAGCACGGGAACGGACTGGTGGGGCGGTATGCCCGATCCGTTCGACCCGCGTTTCGCCATGGCCACTGAGCGCGCCGTGGCCATTGCTGCCCGCGATCATCGCGACGACCCATGGCTAATCGGTTACTACGCCGATAATGAACTGGCCTGGGCTGGCCCCGGCGACGACCCGAAAGCCCGCTACGCCCTGGCCTACGGCACGTTGAAAATGACCACCGACGTGCCGGCCAAACGGGCGTTCCTCAAGCAATTGCGCGATAAGTACCGCAACCAGGAAGGCCTGTCGAAAGCCTGGGGCATTGATTTGCCAGCATGGGAATTGATGGAAGACCCCGGTTTCGTGCCGCCGCTGCCAAGCGCCGACCATCCGGAGATCGAGGCCGACTTCAAATACTTCCAGAAGGTCTTCGCCGACACCTACTTCAAGACGATCTCCGATTCGCTCAAATGGCACGCGCCGAACCAGATGCTGCTCGGTGGCCGCTTTGCCATCAGCACGCCAGAAGCCGTGGAGTCCTGCGCTCAATACTGCGATGTGCTGAGCTTCAACATGTACACCCTGCAACCCCAGGACGGTTATGACTTCGCGCAACTGAACAGCCTCGACAAGCCAGTGCTGATTACCGAATTCAACTTCGGTTCGACGGACCGTGGCCCGTTCTGGGGCGGCGTAACGCAACTGGCGAAGGAAGAGGACCGTGGCCCGGCCTACGCGAACTTCCTCAAGCAGGCGCTGAGCGAGCCGTCGATCGTCGGTGTGCACTGGTTCCAATACCTCGACCAACCCGTGACCGGGCGTCTGTTGGATGGCGAAAACGGTCATTTCGGTCTGGTGGGGATTACTGACCTGCCATTTCAGGGCTTTGTCGACAGCGTGCGCAAGAGCAACCTGGCGGCCGTCGATCAATTAGGCAAAGAGGCTGAAAAGGCCGGTGCCGAGGCCGATAAACAGAAACACGACGCCGAAGGCGGACGCAAGGCCGAGGCCGGCAAAGGGCCGGGCAAGGCTGCCGGCGGGCATTCCGGCAAGGGGCACTGAGTCCTGGCACACCGCGCCATCGTTCATCACGAGCAGGCTCGCTCCCACAGGAACCTATGAAACGATTGAAATCCAGTGTGGGAGCGAGCCTGTTCGCGATGGCGTCTGCAAGGACGCCAGAAAAACCTGATCACTTCCAAGGGCGATTGACCGCCCGGCCCGACCCTGTTCCCAAATCCCTCAAGGGCTGGAACAATGCGGGCCACTTTGTAGAACGCTTGTCCGGGGAGTTGCGGGTGCAGATTCAGGGTTATTACGAGCTCAAGTTCGAAGCGGTACGCGAGGCCTTCGCGGCATTGTTCGACGATCCGCAGGAGCGTGGCGCAGCGCTGTGCATCCAGATCGGCGGCGAAACCGTCGTCGACCTCTGGGCCGGCACCAGCGACAAGGACGGCGCGCAAGCCTGGCACAGCGACACCATCGCCAACCTGTTTTCCTGCACCAAAACCTTTACCGCCGTCACGGCCCTGCAACTGGTCGCCGAAGGCAAGCTGCAACTGGATGCGCCGGTTGCGCGTTATTGGCCCGAGTTTGCCGCCGCCGGCAAAGAGTCCGTGACGTTGCGCCAACTGCTCTGCCACCAGGCCGGTCTGCCGGCGCTACGGGAGTTGCTGGCGCCTGAGGCCCTTTACGACTGGCAAACCATGGTCGACGCCCTGGCTGCTGAAACCCCGTGGTGGACGCCGGGACAGGGGCATGGGTATGCGGCGATCACCTATGGCTGGCTGGTCGGTGAATTGTTGCGCCGTGCCGATGGGCGCGGGCCGGGTGAGTCCATCGTGGCACGGGTGGCCAAGCCTTTGGGGCTGGATTTTCACGTCGGTCTGGCCGACGAAGAGTTTCATCGCGTGGCGCATATCGCCCGTGGCAAGGGCAATGTCGGCGATGCCGCTGCCCAGCGCCTTCTGCAAGTGACCATGCGCGAACCCACGGCCATGACCACCCGGGCGTTTACCAACCCGCCTTCGATCATGACCAGCACCAACAAGCCGGAATGGCGGCGCATGCAACAACCCGCCGCCAATGGCCATGGCAATGCCCGTAGCCTGGCCGGGTTCTATGCCGGCCTGCTCGATGGCAGCTTGCTGGAAGGCGAAATGCTCGACGAACTGACCCGCGAGCACAGCCTCGGCGAGGACAAGACATTACTGACCCGGACCCGTTTCGGTCTGGGGTGCATGCTCGATCAACCGGACGTGCCCAACGCGACGTTCGGCCTCGGCCCGCGAGCGTTCGGTCATCCGGGCGCGGGCGGTTCCATCGGTTTTGCTGACCCGGAGCACGATGTCGCCTTCGGTTTTGTGACAAATACACTGGGTCCGTACGTCTTGATGGATCCGCGCGCACAAAAGCTTGTGCGGGTACTGGCCACTTGTCTGTAAATCACGCCCAAGGGTTCCGGAGTTGGAACCCGAAAGCCTTTTCAGTTTCCAACCGTCTGTTTATGCGGGCCAACCCGGCCTGATTTTTATGACTTCATTTTTGTGGATATCCAATGTCATCCAAACCAACGCTCGCTTTGGCACTGTGCTTCGCTATAACCGGTTGTGCACAGACTCCTAAAAATGATGCAGACGGCGGTAGCTGGTGGCCGTTCGGTTCCTCCGACAAAGTCGCAGCCAAAGAGCCTGCTCCGGCGCCCCTGAAGCCTGCCGTCAGCGCTCCGGTGGCCAAGACTGAAAGCAGCAGCCATTGGTACTGGCCGTTTGGTTCCGATGACAGCAGTGACAAATCTGCAGCCAAACCGGAAGTAAAACCTGAAGCCAAGCCTGTCGCCGTAGCCAAGGCTGACGCCGATTCCGGTGGCAAGTGGTGGTGGCCGTTCGGTGGCAAGGAGCAGAGCACCGCCAAAGTCTTGCCGATGCCGGACCCGAAAGTGACCCAGGCCTGGCTCGATGACTACGAACCGCGCCTGCGCGAAGCGATCAAGGGCAGTAACCTGCAACTCGAACGTCGTGAAAACGTGCTGGTGGTGACGGCGCCGGTCGAGGGCTCGTTCAACCCGGATCGCCCGGCGATGCTGCTGCCAGTGACCCTTGGTCCTTTCACCCGCGTGGCGAAAATCCTTGAAGTCGATTCGAAGACTGCCGTACTGGTGCTAGGCCACAGTGATACCTCGGGTGCCGCACCGGCCAACGTGAAGTTGAGTCAGGAGCGTGCACAGGCCGTGGCTGCGATCTTCCGTCTCAGTGGTCTGCAGCGTGATCGCCTGATGCTGCGTGGCATGGGTGGTGAAGCCCCGCGTGCTGCCAACGACAGCGTTGAAGGTCGCGCCTTGAACCGTCGTGTAGAGCTGCTGGTCACTCCGCAGAACACCATGGTTGCATTGCTGAGCAAGTACAACATGCCGGCCCCGGCGCCAGTGACGATGGTTGCCGCGCAAGACGTCAAGCCAGTTGCCAAGCCAGTGACCCCGGCACCTGCGGCCAAGAAAGCAGCGGTTCCAGCGACGAAAAAAGCGCCGGCCAAGAAAACCGCCGCCAAGAAGACGCCGGCTAAGACAGCGACTCCAGCGAAAAAGACTGCACCGGCCAAAGCCGCTGCCGACACGAAAAAAGTCGCTGACGCCGATACCACAAAGAAGTGATTCGTTAACCAAAAGGAAAACGCCATGACCAAGGCTCTGGCTGATATGCGTCGCGACTACACCCGTGATGGCCTGACCGAGGCGCAAGCTCCGGCCGAGCCGTTTGCGCTGTTCCACCAGTGGTTCGCTGATGCGGTGAAAACCGAACAGGCACCGGTGGAGGCAAACGCCATGACCTTGGCCACTGTCGATCAGGACGGTCGACCGCATTGCCGTATCCTGTTGCTCAAGGGCCTGGACGCCCAGGGCTTCACCTTCTTCACCAATTACGACAGTGCAAAGGGTCAGCACCTGGCCGAAAACCCGTTCGCGGCCATGACTTTTTTCTGGCCAACCCTGGAACGTCAGGTGCGCATCGAGGGGCGGGTGGAGAAAGTCACGCCTGAAGAGTCCGACGCTTACTATCAGGTTCGCCCATTGGGCAGCCGCCTCGGTGCCTGGGCTTCGCCCCAAAGCCGGGTGATTGCCGATCGCGCCGAGCTGGAAGCGTTGCTCAAAGATACCGAGCAACGCTTCAGCGACACCCAGCCGCATTGCCCGGAACATTGGGGCGGTTACCGTCTGGTGCCGCAGCGCATCGAGTTCTGGCAAGGCCGCCCAAGCCGCCTGCACGACCGCCTCAACTATCGCCTGCAGGGTGCCGACTGGCTTCTTGAGCGTCTGGCACCTTAAGCGCCTACTGGTCGGGGTAGCCTGCCGCAGCGGCCTCCAGCCATTGCGGCAGGTCTCGGCGTTTGATCTTTTGCGCGTGAGCGCTCGCCAGTTGCTGGAGCATGAAGGCCTTTTTCCGTTCGTCCTTGCCAGCCAGTGCCAGCGCCAGATCGCGGTCCATCCAGCGCTTGATCCTTACGTACAGCCACCAGTGGAAATACAGACCGGCAACCGTAGTGACGACAATGATAAAGTAATCCATGAAAATCCTGGTTCAGTCGCGCAGATCGAGAAATTTGCCGCTACCGTGTGATTAATTTCTGAGCATGCCTGTACAAAGCCTGAATCAGAACATTTTTATCCGGGCGATGCCGTGACAGGCGTCAAGCTGCGGAGTTAAATGGTTACCCGTCCTTTGGAGTTAATGCTATGCGTAAGTCTGTTCTGCTGGTTGCTTCCTTTTCCACGATGGCGATGTTGCTCACCGGCTGCCAATCGAGCCTGACCGGTGACTCCTACTCCCGTGACGAAGCACGTCGCGTGCAGACCGTCCGCATGGGCACCATCGAATCCCTGCGTCCGGTGAAAATCGAAGGCACCAAGACCCCGATCGGCGGCCTCGCCGGTGCAGCTGTCGGCGGCGTTGGCGGCAGCGCCATCGGCGGCGGCAAGGGCAGCATCGTCGCTGCAGTCATCGGCGCAGTCGCCGGCGGCCTGGTGGGTTCGGCAGCTGAAGAAGGCCTGACTCGTACCCAGGGTGTCGAGATCACCGTACGCGAAGACGACGGCAGCATGCGCGCCTACGTCCAGGAAGTTCAGCCAAACGAAGTGTTCCGCGTGGGTGAGCGTGTTCGCATTTCCACCGTTGGCGGGACCAGCCGCGTTTCGCACTAAGCCGGAATAAGCGCAAAAGAAAACCCCGATCAGTGAACTGGTCGGGGTTTTTTGTTGCTGAAGCGATTACTGATGACCACTGGGCCGGGACACGTTGTGACTTCAGGGCGACGCTTTGACGGCCTGGAAAGTGGCCTCTGATGTTCAGGAAGGCAACGTAGCGTGCTTGCGACTCGCCATGGCCGTCACGGCATAGCCGATCAACGCCGCCAATATCGAACCGGTCAAAATCCCCATCCGATCCATGCCCGCATAGTCGCTGGCACCCGGTTCGAAGGCCAGGGAGCCGACGAACAGGCTCATGGTGAAACCGATGCCACAAAGAATCGCCACACCCAGCACCTGACCCCAATTGGCGCCTTGGGGAAGGGCGGCGATGCCTGTTTTCACCGCCAGCCAGGTCAAGCCGAACACACCGAGGGTTTTGCCGAGCAGCAGGCCGACCGCAATGCCCATCGGCACGTCGTGGGTGAAGCTGTCGACGGTTACGCCGCTCAGGGACAGGCCGGCGTTGGCAAAGGCGAACAGCGGCAGGATGCCGTAGGCCACCCACGGATGCAGCGCGTGCTCCAGGGTCAGCAGCGGCGAGGGTTCGGCGTTCCTGGTACGCAACGGAATGCAGAAGGCCAGAGTCACGCCGGCCAGCGTGGCGTGCACGCCGCTCTTGAGCACGCAGACCCAGAGGATCAGGCCGATGATCATGTACGGCCCGAGCTTGACCACGCCGAGTCGGTTCATCGCGATCAACGCCGCAATACAGGCGGCGGCCAGTGCCAGGGACAGGGTCGACAGCGCACCGGAGTAGAAAATGGCAATGATGATGATCGCGCCGAGGTCGTCGATGATCGCCAGGGTCATGAGGAACAGTTTCAACGAGACCGGGACGCGTTTGCCCAGCAGTGCCAGTACGCCCAGCGCGAAGGCGATATCGGTGGCGGTCGGGATCGCCCAGCCGTTCAAGGCCGGTGGGTTATCACGGTTGAGGAACCAGTAGATCAGCGCCGGCACCACCATGCCGCCAATGGCGGCCGCGCCGGGCAGGACGATCTGTGAGGGTTTGGACAATTGCCCGTCGAGCACTTCGCGCTTCACTTCCAGACCGATCAGCAGGAAGAACAGCGCCATCAGGCCGTCGTTGATCCAAAGCAGCAGCGGCTTGGCGATTTTCAAGGCGCCGACCTGGGCAACCACGGGGGTGTCCAGCAGGCCGTTGTACAGCCATGACAGCGGGGAGTTGTTGATGACTAACGCGAGGACAGCCGCAGCGATCAGTAACAGACCGCTGGCAGCTTCCAACTGAAAGAAACGCGTGAAAGTGCTACGCAGAGGCAAGGTCGCTCTCCATCGGTGAATTCAAAAGGTGGGACACCCTAACCCGTACGGTTAGTTGTTAAAACAAAAGTTATATTCTTTTTTGTTATATGTCGTTACAACGTGATTGTCCCGCAAGGACCTGAGCCTAGCAGTTGCCGGGCGTATTGAAGCTCAGCTGTACCTGTGCGTGATGTAGGATTTTTCCTAAGCTTGATGGCTGAGGCTTGTGACATGGCCGACTCCTGCCCGATTCCACGAGAAAACCACCATGAGCGACAACCGACAGTGGGCCCGCGAAGCCATCCGGATCATTGAAGCCGACTTCCAGCGCAGCGCCGACACCCACCTGATCCCTTTGCCGCTGCCGGGTTTTCCGGGCATCGAGTTGTACTTCAAGGACGAATCCAGTCATCCCACTGGCAGCCTCAAACACCGCTTGGCCCGTTCTCTGTTCCTCTATGCGTTGTGTAATGGCTGGCTCAAGCCCGGCGCGCCGGTGATCGAGGCGTCCAGCGGCTCGACGGCGATTTCCGAGGCGTACTTCGCCCGCATGCTGGGTTTGCCGTTTATTGCGGTGATGCCGGCGACCACCTCCAGGGAAAAAATCGCACAGATCGCGTTTTACGGTGGCCAGAGCCATCTGGTGGATGATCCGACGCAGATCTATGCCGAGTCCGAGCGCCTGGCCCGTGAGCACGATGGGCATTTCATCGATCAGTTCACTTACGCCGAGCGCGCCACCGACTGGCGGGCGAACAACAACATCGCCGAGTCGATTTTCCAGCAGATGCGTTTCGAGCAGCACCCGGAGCCGAGCTGGCTGATTTCCAGCCCCGGCACCGGCGGCACCACGGCGACCCTGGGGCGTTACGTGCGTTATCGCCAGCATTGCACCCGCGTGCTGTGTGCCGATGCCGAGCGTTCGGTATTTTTCGATTACTACCAGAGCGGCGATGCCAGCCTGAGTCTTGACCATGGCTCGCGGATAGAAGGCATTGGCCGGCCACGGGTGGAGGCGTCGTTCCTGCCCAAGGTGATCGATGCGATGGTCAAGGTTCCGGATGCGCTGTCGCTGGCCGCCATGCATTACCTGGCCGAGCGTCTGGGGCGTCATGTGGGCGGATCGAGCGGGACCAACCTGATCGGCGCCTTGATGGCAGCGCAGCAGATGACGGTGGCGGGGGAGGCGGGGTCAATCGTGGCGATATTGTGTGATGGCGGCGAACGCTACGCCACGACTTACTACAATCAGGCCTGGCTCAAGGCCCAGGGGTATGAGCTGACCGGTTTGATCGCGGCGGTTGCGGCGACGGTCGAGCGGGGTGAGCCGTTGCCGCCCAGCATTCTGCGCGCCAATATCTGAGAACTTTCAGATATCCCAACACCCTGTGGGAGCAAGCTCGCTCCCACAGGGTGTTGTTCTAGGCTTCCAGGCCGAGCATATCCCGCGCCACGGCTTCGGCGATGCGAATGCCATCGACACCCGCCGACAGAATCCCCCCCGCATAACCCGCGCCTTCACCGGCCGGGAACAAGCCCTTCACGTTCAGGCTCTGCATCGACTCGTTACGGGTAATGCGTAGCGGCGACGAAGTACGGGTTTCGATCCCGGTCAACACCGCGTCATGCAGCGAGTAACCACGGATCTGCTTCTCGAACGCGGGCAAGGCTTCGCGAATGGCTTCGATGGCGAATTCCGGCAGGGCCAGGGCCAGGTCGCCCAAGGCAACGCCCGGCTTGTAGGACGGCTCGACAGTGCCCAGCTCGGTGGACGGTTTGCCGGCAATGAAGTCGCCGACCAGTTGCGCCGGGGCCTCGTAGTTGCTGCCGCCCAGCACAAAGGCATGGGACTCCAGGCGTTCCTGCAACTCGATACCCGCCAGCGGACCGCCCGGATAATCGACTTCCGGGGTGATGCCGACGACGATCCCGGAGTTGGCGTTGCGCTCGTTGCGCGAATATTGGCTCATACCGTTGGTGACGACGCGGTTCGGCTCGGATGTCGCCGCCACCACCGTGCCGCCCGGGCACATGCAGAAGCTGTAGACCGAACGGCCGTTCTTGGCGTGGTGCACCAGTTTGTAGTCGGCAGCGCCGAGTTTCGGATGGCCGGCGTACTTGCCAAGGCGTGCGCGATCGATCAGCGATTGCGGGTGCTCGATACGGAAGCCCACCGAGAACGGCTTGGCTTCCATGAACACGCCGCGGCCATGCAGCATGCGGAACGTGTCGCGGGCACTGTGGCCGAGGGCCAGGATCACGTGCTTCGAATGAATCTGCTCGCCACCATTGAGTTCGACGCCGACCAGCTGGCCGTCGTCGATCAACACATCGGTAACCCGTTGCTGGAAGCGTACTTCGCCGCCCAGGGCGCGAATCTGCTCACGCATGTTTTCCACAACGCCTGTCAGACGGAACGTACCGATGTGCGGTTTGCTGACGTAGAGGATTTCTTCCGGCGCACCGGCCTTGACGAACTCGTGCAGGACCTTGCGACCGAGGAATTTCGGGTCCTTGATCTGGCTGTAGAGCTTGCCGTCGGAGAACGTTCCCGCACCGCCTTCACCGAACTGCACGTTGGATTCGGGGTTGAGCACGCTTTTACGCCACAGGCCCCAGGTGTCCTTGGTGCGCTGGCGCACTTCGGTACCGCGTTCGAGGATGATCGGCTTGAAACCCATCTGTGCCAGCAGCAGCCCGGCAAAAATCCCGCAGGGGCCGAAGCCGACGACGATCGGGCGTGCGCTCAGATCAGCCGGCGCCTGGCCGACCATTTTGTAACTGACATCCGGTGCCACGTTGACGTTACGGTCATCGGCGAACTTGTGCAGAACCGAGGCCTCATCGCGCACGGTGAGGTCGATGGTGTAGATGAAGCACAGCTCGGAAGATTTCTTGCGCGCATCGTAGCTGCGCTTGAACAAGGTGAAGTCGAGCAGGTCATCGCTGGCGATGCCCAGGCGCTGCACAATCGCAGGGCGCAGGTCTTCATCGGGATGGTCGATCGGCAACTTGAGTTCGGTGATTCGTAACATGACGGGATCCGGTTCGCGGGGCGCACAACTGCGCCAGGGCGTTTGAAGCCGGCGATTATAAGCCTCAAACGCCCGGTCCCGTGAGGCAAAAACGATCAGTCGTTGCGCGATCCGCCGAAATACCCGCAACCACGCTGCACCTGCCCGTTGATGCGCAACTCGGCACTCATGTGCTGAATGCTGCCGGTGCTGCTGTCGACGCAGCGTTGTGGCGCGACCCACAATTCGATGTGCTGATTGTTGGCTTCGGTGCTGAGGTTGAAGCGGCCATCGCCCAGTTGTTCTTCAACGTAGGGGACGGCGAGGGGAGGCTGGCCCGCACGGCCGATGACCATGCCCTTGCCGCTGACGTTGACGTTCCACTCCGGAGAATGGCCGGCCGCGCGCAGGATCAGCAGTTTGAAGTTGGGGTCGTCACAGGCGTTGCCCGAACGCTCGACGCGGTACAGCGTTTCCAGGTCGAACTGACCGTCGCCGCTGCCGGGAACGATTCGCCCGCGCACGTCGGCGAACAGCTTGCCCTGGGCGTCGGCCAGGCTGGCAGCCTGTTGCAGGACGCTGGTGCCGCCCGTGTCGTTGACTACATATCGACGCTGTTCGCCGCAAGGCTGGAACAACAGCTTGCCATCGGCTGCGCTCAATTGGCCCTGCAGGCGGGTCTGGCCGACATGGGAGGCGCTTTCACGCGAACCATCGAGTAACTGACACGCGGCGAACAGCGGAAGCAAGGCAACGATGACTAGGGAACGGGCAACACGCATCTTGGGGTCTCCTGACAAGTGCCGCCACGTTACTCAGCCTGACCGTTCATCACAAGGCTTTAGCCCACGTGAATGGTCTGGCCTGTCTGCAGGCCTTCCACACTTTTCGCGTAGGCCAGTGCGACATCCGCCGCAGGAACCGGTTTGAAGCCACGGAAGTACGGCGCGTATTTGCCCATGGCTTCGACCAGTACGTTCGGGCTGATCGAATTCACTCGCAGGCCGCGTGGCAGTTCGATGGCGGCAGCGCGGACGAAACTGTCCAGCGCACCGTTGACCAGCGCTGCCGACGCGCCACTGCGGATCGGGTCGTGGCTGAGCACGCCAGTGGTGAAGGTGAACGAGGCGCCGTCATTGGCGTACTCGCGACCGATCAGCAGCAGGTTGACCTGGCCCATCAGCTTGTCTTTGAGGCCCAGGGCGAAACTCTCTTCCGTCATTTCGGCCAGCGGTGCGAAGGTCACGTTACCGGCGGCGCAGATCAGCGCATCGAATTTTCCGGTTTGCTCGAACAGTTTGCGAATCGACGCGCTGTCGCTGATGTCCACCTGAAAATCACCGCTCTTGCGGCCGATACGAACGATTTCATGGCGTTGAGACAGTTCCTTGTCGACCGCTGAACCGATGGTGCCGCCTGCGCCGATCAAAAGAATTTTCATGGTGCTGATCCTCGAGTGGGTTGAATGAGACTTCAGTTTAGAGTGGTTTTTTCCATTGATAAGCGCGCTAATAGGCAACCTTTGGTTTTCAATTGGAAACAATCCATGAGCGAAATGGACGATCTCGCGGCGTTCGCGGTGCTGGTCGAAGCGGGGAGCTTTACCTTGGCGGCGCAACAATTGGGTTGCAGCAAGGGGCAATTGTCCAAGCGTATCAGTCAGCTGGAAGCGCAGTTTTCCGTGGTCTTGCTACAGCGCACCACACGGCGCTTGAGCCTGACGGCCGCGGGCGCTGCCTTGCTGCCGCAGGCGCAGGCGCTGGTGGTGCAGGTCGAGCGGGCGCGTCAGGCCTTGGCACGACTGAAGGACGACATGGCCGGGCCGGTGCGCATGACGGTTCCGGTTTCCCTCGGGGAAACCTTTTTCGACGGTCTGTTGCTGGAGTTCTCCAGCCAGTACCCACAAGTGCAGATCGAGTTGGACCTGAGCAACAACTATCGCGATTTATCCCGTGATGGCTATGACCTCGCGGTTCGCTCGGAGGTGGCTAACGATCAGCGTCTGGTGGCACGCCCGCTGTTGGCGTGGCACGAGATGACCTGCGCCAGTCCTGCGTATCTCGAACAATATGGCGAGCCGCTGACGCCGCAGGCATTGGCCGACCATCGCTGCCTGCTCAACAGCCACTACAGCGGTCGCGAAGAATGGCTGTATCACCAGCAACATGAATTGTTGCGGGTGCGCGTGTCCGGGCCCTTTGCCAGCAACCATTACAACCTGCTGAAGAAGGCCGCCCTGGCCGGCGCGGGTATTGCGCGCTTGCCGTCCTACTTGCTGCCGGCGGAACTGGCTGACGGACGTTTGCGCTGGCTCCTGCGCGATTATCAGACCCGGAGCATGCCGATGTACCTGGTGCATCCGTATCAGGGTGGGCTGCCCAAGCGTACGCAAGTGTTGTCGGATTATCTGATTGGCTGGTTCAAGCGCAGTGGGGAGGCGTTGGATCGGCTGTAGGAGCGAGCGTGTTCCGGGCGGCGTTCCGACGATGGTCGTCAACGATAACGAGGACTGTCTCGATGAACGCGGGCGAGCAAGCTCGCTCTACAAAGGATCTGCATGGTTTTAGAGGTTGGCAGGCACAAAAAAACGGCCCGAAGGCCGTTTTTCTGGTTACCGCAAACGCTTAGCCGCCGAGGTACGCTTCGCGCACTTTCGGGTCGGTCAGCAGCGCTTCACCGGTGCCTTGCATCACTACCCGGCCGTTTTCCAGCACGTAGGCACGGTCAGCGATTTTCAGCGCCTGGTTGGCGTTTTGCTCGACCAGGAACACGGTCACACCGTCCTTGCGCAGTTGCTCGATGATGTCGAAGATCTGCTGGATGATGATCGGTGCCAAGCCCAACGATGGCTCGTCGAGCAGCAGCAGCTTGGGTTTGCTCATCAGCGCACGGCCGATGGCAAGCATTTGCTGTTCGCCGCCGGACATGGTGCCGCCGCGTTGGCTGAAGCGCTCTTTCAGGCGTGGGAAAAGTCCGAGGACCTTGTCCATTTGTTCCTGATAATCGCCCTTCGCGGTGAAGAAACCACCCATGGAGAGGTTTTCTTCCACGGTCAGGCGCGAGAACACCCGGCGACCTTCCGGCACCACGGCGATGCTCTTGCGCATGATCTGCGCCGAGGTTTGCCCCACGAGCTCTTCACCCAAGTAACGGATGCTGCCGCTGTGGGCTTGCGGCGAGCCGCAGAGGGTCATCAGCAGGGTGGATTTGCCCGCGCCGTTGGCGCCGATCAGCGTGACGATTTCGCCCTGACGGATTTCCACGTTGACGCTGTGCAGGGCCTGGATCTTGCCATAGAAGGTGGAAACGTTTTCGAACTGCAGCATTTACGCTTCCCCCAGGTAGGCTTTGATCACTTCAGGATTGTCGCGGATCTGTTCCGGTGTGCCGTCGGCCAGAGGCGTGCCCTGGTTGATCACGACGATGTGGTCGGAAATGCTCATGACCAGTTTCATGTCGTGTTCGATCAGCAGCACGGTGACGTTGTGCTCTTCACGCAGCACGCTGATCAGCGCCTTGAGGTCTTCGGTTTCCTTCGGGTTCAGGCCCGCTGCGGGCTCGTCGAGCATGAGGATCCGCGGGCGGGTCATCATGCAGCGAGCGATTTCCAGGCGACGTTGCTGACCGTAGGCCAGGGTGCCGGCCGGACGGTTGGCGAACTCCTTGAGATGAACTTTTTCCAGCCAGTATTCGGCGAAATCCATGGCCTCGCGTTCGCTTTTGCGGAACGACGGGGTCTTGAACAGGCCGGACAGAAAGTTGGTGTTCAGGTGCCGATGCTGGGCGATCAAGAGGTTCTCGACCGCGGTCATGTCCTTGAACAACCGCACGTTCTGGAAGGTACGCACCACGCCTTTGAGGGCGATCTTGTGGCCCGGCAGGCCCTCGATCGGCTCGCCGTCCAGCAGGATGCTGCCGCCGCTTGGCTTGTAGAAGCCGGTCAGGCAGTTGAACACGGTGGTCTTGCCGGCACCGTTGGGGCCGATCAGGGCGACCACTTGTTTCTCTTTCACGCTCAAGGCTACGCCGTTGACCGCCAGCAAGCCGCCGAAGCGCATGCTCAGGTTTTCTACTTTAAGGATCTCGCGGCTCATTTGCGCAGCTCCATGTGAGGACGTTGCATGGGCAGCAGACCCTGAGGGCGCCAGATCATCATCAGTACCATCAAGGCACCGAACATCAACATGCGGTACTCACTGAACTCACGCATCATTTCCGGCAACAGGATCATCACCACGGCCGCGAGGATCACGCCCAGCTGCGAGCCCATGCCACCCAGCACGACGATGGCGAGAATGATCGCCGACTCGATGAAGGTGAAGGACTCCGGCGTCACCAGGCCCTGACGGGCAGCGAAGAAGCTGCCGGCAAAACCAGCGAAGCTGGCGCCCAGGGTAAAGGCCGAAAGCTTGATGACGGTCGGGTTGAGGCCCAGAGCGCGGCAGGCGATTTCGTCTTCACGCAATGCTTCCCACGCGCGGCCCAGCGGCATGCGCAGCAAGCGGTTGATGACGAACAGCGCAGCCAAAGCCAGGAGCAACGCAACCAGGTAAAGGAAGATCACCTTGTTGATCGAGTTGTATTCCAGGCCGAAGTACTCGTGGAAGGTTTGCATCCCTTCGGCGGCTTTACGTTCGAAGGTCAGGCCGAAGAACGTCGGTTTCTCGATGTTGCTAATGCCGTTCGGACCGCCAGTGAGGCCGGTCAGGTTACGCAGGAACAGACGGATGATTTCACCAAAGCCCAGGGTCACGATCGCCAGGTAGTCACCGCGCAGACGCAGTACCGGGAAGCCGAGCAGGAAGCCGAAGGTGGCGGACATCAGGCCGGCGATTGGCAGGCAGATCCAGAAGCTCAGGCCGTAGTAGTGCGACAGCAGCGCGTAGCTGTAGGCGCCGACGGCGTAGAAACCGACGTAACCGAGGTCGAGCAGGCCGGCCAGGCCGACCACGATGTTCAGGCCGAGGCCGAGCATCACGTAGATCAGCACCAGGGTGGCGATGTCCACCGCGCCGCGAGAACCGAAGAACGGCCAGACCAGCGCACCGGCGATCAGCGCAATGATGATCCAGCGCTGGGTGGTTGGCAGGGTCAGGAAATTGCTGGCCTTGGCCGGAATCAGCGGCACGCCGGGCGAGGAACGCCAGGCCGAGCTGATCTCCCGGTCGAAGATCACACGCAGGAACATCAGCACCGAGCACACGGCGATGGTGATCAGCGTGGCGTTGCTGGTGCCATGGACTTCGAGGTTGATGCCAACGATGGTCAGCTTCAGACCGAGTACCGGGTAGGCCACGGCCCACACCAGCAAGGCGCTGAACAGCGCCTGTTTAAGATTCCTAGTCATACTTTTTCAACCTCCGGACGGCCCAGCAGGCCGGTTGGCCGGAACAACAACACCAGGACCAATAGGCCGAACGCCACGACGTCCTTGTACTGGTCGCCGAAGATATCGGCACCGAAGGCTTCCGCCACGCCAAGTACCAGCCCGCCGAGCATGGCGCCCGGAATGCTGCCGATACCGCCCAATACCGCAGCGGTGAAGGCCTTGAGGCCGACGAGGAAACCGGCGTTCGGGTTGATCACGCCGTATTGCATGCTCAGCAGCACGGCCGCGACGGCCGCCAGCGCGGCACCGATGACGAAGGTCAGGGCGATGATGTTGTTGGTGTTGATACCCAGCAGGTTGGCCATCTTGATGTCTTCGGCACAGGCACGGCAGGCGCGACCCAGGCGAGAGCGGGAGATGAACAGCGTCAGGCCGAGCATGGCGACCAGGGTCACCACGAACACCACGATTTGCATGTAGGAAATCAGCACTTCATGTGCGCCACCTGGCCCGATGGAAAAGTTGCCCGGAATCAGGTTGGGAATGGATTTGTCCTTGGAGTCTTGCGCCAACAGAACCGTGTTCTGCAGGAAGATCGACATGCCGATGGCGGAAATCAGCGGGATCAGACGGTTGCTGCCGCGAAGTGGGCGGTAAGCGATCCGTTCGATGCTGTAACCGTAGGCACTGGTGACCACGATGGTGGCGAGAAAAGCGGCGGTCATCAACAGTGGAACACTGTCGAGTCCCAGCATGGTCAGTCCGGCGATGGCGATGAACGCCACGTAGGAACCGATCATGTACACCTCGCCGTGGGCGAAGTTGATCATTCCAATGATGCCGTAAACCATCGTATAGCCGATGGCGATCAGGGCATACGTGCTGCCAATGGTCAGACCATTAACCAGCTGTTGGAAGAAGTGATAGATGTCAGGCATTACAGCGCTCCTAAAAACCTGATACGCATTTCACTGGTGGAGTCATTTTCCCGCTCGAGCCCCATGGATCTGCATCCACTTCGAATTCGAGGTTTGCCAGCGAACCGCTGATGACGGTTTTGAGATTTTCAGGTGGGGAGACTAGCGGATCACGCCAGCACGGCCCAATACGTTCGTAAAACAAAGCCCACGGCACGCCGTGGGCTTTGTAGGCAGTCAGTCAGGCAGGGCCTTACTGAGGCGAAACTTCAGTTTTAGGTTTGCCGAAGTGCCACTCGTAAACCACGAACTTGAAGTCTTTCAGGTCGCCCTTGGCGTCGAAGCTCAGGTCGCCAGTTGGAGTCTTGAAAGAGCCTGCGTGGATGGCAGCAGCCACTTTGGCAGTGTCTTCGCTCTTGGCGGCAGTGATACCACCGGCAATGACTTCAACAGCCGAGTAGGCCGGGAACACGAACGGACCGCTTGGATCTTCTTTCTTGGCCTTGAACGCATCAGCCAGGGCGACGTTGGCCGGATCCTGGTCGAAGGATTTCGGCAGGGTCACCAGCAGGCCTTCGGAAGCGTCCTTGGCGATCTGCGAAATGGAGTCGTTACCCACGCCTTCCGGACCCATGAACTTGGCTTTCAGGCCTTTTTCCTGGGATTGACGCAAGATCAGACCCAGCTCCGGGTGGTAGCCGCCGTAGTAGACGAAGTCGACGTTGGCTTGCTTGAGCTTGGAGATCATCGAAGAGAAGTCTTTGTCGCCGGCGTTGATGCCTTCGAACACGGCAACCTTGACGCCTTTCTTCTCGAGGGTCTGTTTCACGGCGGTGGCGATGCCTTCACCGTATTGCTGTTTGTCGTGCAGCACAGCAACGATTTTCGGCTTTACGTGATCGGCAATGTAGTTACCGGCGGCAGGGCCCTGGGCGCTGTCCAGACCGATGGTGCGGAACACCATTTTGTAACCACGGTTGGTGATATCCGGGCTGGTGGCAGCCGGGGTGATCATGATCACGCCTTCGTCTTCGTAGATGTCCGAAGCCGGTTGAGTGGAGCTGGAGCACAGGTGGCCAACCACGAACTTGACGCCGTCGTTGACGACTTTGTTCGCGACCGCTACCGCTTGTTTTGGATCACAGGCGTCATCGTATTCAACGGCTTCGAGTTTCTTGCCGTCGACGCCGCCCTTGGCGTTGATTTGCTCGATGGCCATTTTGGCGCCACTGAACTGCATGTCGCCGTATTGGGCTACAGGGCCGGTTTTAGGGCCGGCGATGCCGATCTTGATGGTGTCAGCTGCGAACGAATGGCTGGCAACCCCGGCCAGAACCATAGCGGCAAACAGTTTGGAAATCTGCTTAGTAGCCTTAGTCATAGTGCTCCACTCTTACTGTTGTATTTTTTATAGTCCTGGCGCCGTTGGCGGCAGAACCGGGTCAGATATCCACGACATCCCCCGGAAAATGCCCCTCGGCAACTGTACCGGTACAGTGTAGAGCGCCGATTGTCAGCCTGGGAAGCTGGCGGCGGGGGGCAAAACTTTGGGGTGTCGCTTTTTTGAAAGAAAAAGACAGAATTGCGGCGGGGCTTTGGAGTGCTTATAGCCAGATTCCGTGCATTCCTTGGCGTTCCTGCTCTTTTCATTCGGTGACTCAACGTGCAACTGGGTTTTTCTATCAGGATCACCGACGTTATCATTGCGTCGATTTCTTATCCGGACAGGAACCCATGACTCAAGAACCTAGCACCCTCTATGCCAAGCTGCTTGGTGAAACGGCATCTATCACCTGGAAGGAGTTGGAGCCGTTCTTCGCCAAGGGTGCCCTATTGTGGGTCGACCCCGGTCTGGATTTGATCGCCGCGGCCGAAGCCATGGCCACCGATGAGGGGGAGAAAGTGGCTGCCTGGCTGGCTGCCGATCAGGTCGCCAAGCTGTCTGAAACGCGGGCGCTGGATCTGTTTGAACGTGATCCCGAGTTGTGGGCGGTGGTCGTTTCGCCGTGGATAATGATCCAGGAAAGGGCAAAGCTATAAATACCCGCACTTGTTTGGTGCGTGACGTTGCCAGCTAAAAGTGTGTAGGCGAGTAGCGTGATGGCACGTTGCCGTAGAGAAAGGCCACAGCCTCACGGTGACGTAAACGTAACGGGAACAGTTAAGAGAGCAGCCGAAGGGCTGCTCAATTGTTTCTGGATGTTGAGATTTGTGTGGCGGGCAAGGTCGTCATCGCGAGCAAGCTTGCTCCCACAGGTTTCCGTTGGCTCGGATACTGCGGGAGCGAGCTTGCTCGCGATTCGCCACGACGCGGTCTGGCGCCGGTCTTAGTAAGCGGTTTTACCCGTGTGGTTATTCAGCGAAATGACCTTGGTCTTGCCGATGCGGTGGCGGTAGATCTCGCGCAGGTATTTGATGGCTTTTTTCACGCAATCCCGGGACAGGCGAATGTCGTTGATCGAGACGAACTTGTCCTTGTCATTGATCAGTTCGCGATACTTTTTCTCATACATCGGCTTGATCGCGTACCAGTTGGTATCGAGGATCTTGGCCGGGTTCTCGAACTCGTTGAGCAGGTCGTCGATCAAACCCTCGTCGAAGTGATCATGGATGATGAAGTCCAGGATCGAGTTGTCGAGGGTCTCATCGAAGCGGTACGGGTTTTTTGCGAAGCAACGCTTGATGAAGGCAACGATCAGCGTCAGGAAGTCGTCCGACAGGCATGGGCTCTTGGCGATCAGCGTGGTCAGGGACAGGTTGGCCGAGGCGCCGATCACCAGCGCATAGCGCTTGAGCGTGGTGTTGGGGAACAGGCTGTTGAGGTGAGTCTTCAACCGGTTCAGGTCCATGTACGACAGCTTGTAGTCCTTCGGCAGGGAAACGATCGACACCACCGACGAGCAATTCTTGAAGAAGTGCAGGTCGTGTAGCGCGGCCGCGTCATACCCCGAATTCTTGTACTGCTCCAGCGACGCCCGATAGCGCTTGGACTCAATGGGCAGCAGGCTGATGCCTTCGATGGCCTGTGTGACCTTGTTGAAGTGCGGCAAGTCGATGGAGCGGAAGAACAGGTCGTCGATGTTCAGGCGCTGCGGCTCTTTCTCGAACACCTTGAATTTGTCGCTGGTCGGCGGCGGGGTTTCCGGCACCACGGATTCGGCGTAGGCGATGGCCACCGGGCCGGCCAGGCTCATGAACAGGTCGTTGGCATCGAGGCGAATGGTCTCGCCGATGTCGATGCCCGCACGACGGAAATAGTTCTGGTCGTAGTCGGTGGTTACCGCTTGCGCCGTCAGAATGTTGAAGATCTGTTGTGAGATGTATTGGTTGGCGTGCTTTTCCATGGCATTGACATCAATGTTCTGGATATTGCCGTCATCGCTCTCTTCGGCGTAACGCATGATGTCGTTGGAGATCAGCATCATGGCATTCCATGGGCGGATACGGCCCATGACGCTGGCTTCGCTGCTGTCCTCGTTGGCGAAGTTGTAGGAGAAGTCCCACTCTTCCGACAGGTATTTGCACAGCAGGCGACCGGCGTTGATGTGCAAGGCTTCGGACATTTCGCTGCGATGATCGGAAATGTTCGGCAACACGCAGATGCCGCTGGTGAAAATCGGTTCGAAGACGAAGGAATGACCACTCTTGCCGTCGTGCTCGTCCATCGGCTTGGTGTCGAACGTCTTGTTCATGTACGAGTGCTGCTGGGCCAGGCCGAACTCCGAAGCCATGCCCGAACCGGTACCGCCGCCGGCACTGAAAATCGAGAAATACAGGCGCGACTGGTTGGCCTTGATGCCACAGCTGTCGATCAGGTACGAGTGAATCATTTTCCAGTCCGGGCTGGAGAAACGCTGGGTGTCCTTGTTGAGGATGATCTTGGCCAGGTACTGGCCGAGGATCGGCGCGTTACCGGCGCCACCGGCGTGGACTTCCGACAAGTCCATGATTTTCATTTTGCTGTAGTCGCGCAGGAAACCGCTTTTTTCGCCCTTGCGCGAGAAACGGATACGGCCGGCGATGTCTTTGTCCAGGTCGCCGAGCATGACCAGCGGTTCTACCAGGAACACCGGTTTGGTGGCCTTGTTCGGCCCCAGACGCAGGTTGTTGCGAATCCATTGGGCCGGGCTGTAGCCCTTTTCGGCAAAGCGCTTGTCCGGCGACAGGCGATCTTCGTTATTGAATTCGTTGAGATAGAACTTGCGGGCGTTGTACACCAGCTCCGCGACATCCAGCGCGATGTTCGAGCCGCAACGTCCCAGGCCGATCAGGCACACCGACGGGAATTCCTGATCGTTGTGCTGTTCGTTATCGCCTTCCAGGTGCGACGGGCGCGGGAACACCAGGTCGCGCAGGCCATCGAGGTTGTCGAGGATGCGGTCGGTGTTGGTTTCGGTGAAATACAGATATTGCTGGGTCGCCAGCGGGCGGGACGGGAGCAATGGCTTCGACGGTATTGGCGCGGGGCTGTTCGCCGCCGGGCTCAACGTCAGGTCGGATACCGCAGGGGCCGGATTGTTTTTAGAAGTCATTGTTCGCCATGTACCTGGGCTGGTGGTCGGGCGACTCGCTGTCGTCGAACCGTCACGGAATGAGAACTCGCGTCTTTTATCAGCGCGTATTTGTCCCAAGCTTCAAAGCCATGGCCTGAATGTCGCTCGGGGGAATCCTTTCCTAAGTCATGATGAATCGGCCAATATTCAGCGTTCTTTAATCAAAAGGAGGCCAAATGATGTCAACGCTACCTTCGTTGGGGTTTGCCGGGGTCGGCCTGATGGGCCTGCCTATGTGCAAGCGCCTGCTTGCGGCGGGTTTTCCGCTGACGGTGTGGAACCGCAATCCGGCCAAGTGCGCGCCACTCGTCCAGGCTGGGGCGCGCCAGGTCGCCACGCCTGCCGAGTTGTGCCAACACGCTGATGTGGTGATGTTGTGCCTGGCCGATACCCCGGTCGTCCGTGAGGTGGTTTTCGGTGCGGCGGGGATTGTCGAAGGGGCGAAAAGCGGCCAGTTGCTGGTGGATTTTTCCAGTCTGGAACCTGCCGCAACGCGGGAAATGGCCTCGGAGCTTGTCAGTAAAACCGGTATGGGTTGGCTGGATGCGCCGGTCTCCGGCGGCGTGGTCGGAGCCGAGGCCGGCAGCCTCGCGATCATGGTGGGCGGCGAGGCGGCAGCGCTTGATCGGGTCAAACCTGTCTTGTTGAGCCTTGGCCAGCGCGTGACGCACATGGGGGCCGTCGGGGCGGGGCAGGTGACCAAGGCCTGCAATCAAATGATCGTGGCCTGCAATGCCCTGGTGATTGCCGAAGTGGTGGCGCTGGCGGAGCGCTCCGGTGTTGATGCGAGCCTGATCGCCGAGGCGCTGGCCGGTGGTTTTGCCGACTCAAAACCTTTGCAAATTCTCGGCCCGCAAATGGCCGACAGCCGTTTCGAACCGGTCAAATGGCACGTGCGAACCCTGCTCAAGGATCTGGATACCGCGGTGAAGTTTTCCCGCGAGCAAGGCTCGGCAACGCCGATCAGCGGTCTGGCCGCACAATTGATGCGATTGCATGGGAGCCAGGGCTTCCTGGAGCATGACCCGTCTACATTAGTGCAGTTGTACCGTGAACCAGACTCAACGGCGTAGCCGTGTACGCGTGCTTGCGCTGGTTGATCTCGTCCAGCACCGGGCGTAAATCATTGAGGGGAACCGGGCTGCTTAGCAGGTACCCCTGAACAAAGTCACAGCCGTGGCGTTCGAGAAACTGGTATTGCTCGAACGTTTCGACGCCCTCGGTGACCACGTCCAGATGCAGCGTGTGGGCCATGACGATAATGGCCTGGACGATCTCCATGTCCTGGGCGGATTTGGGGATGTCGATAATGAACGATCGATCGATCTTCAGCGTGTTGAGTGGCAAGCGTTTGAGATAGGCCAGGGACGAGTAACCGGTGCCGAAGTCATCGATCGACAGCGACACGCCGAGGGCGCGAATCTGCTGCAGCAATACCAGCGTTTCGGTGATGTTGCCCATCAATGCATTTTCAGTCACCTCCAGTTCCAGCCGCCTTGGCGCCACTGCGGCGCTGCGCAAGGCCTGTTCGATTTCCCCGGCCAGTTCCTCGCGAACCAGGCTCAGGGGCGAGCAATTCACGGCAATTTTCAGTTCATCGCAGCCCTGTCGTGACAATTCGCCGAGGTCCTGGCAGGCCTTGCGCAGCACCCATTTGTCCAGTTCGGTGATCAGACCATTGGTCTCGGCGAGGGCAATGAAACGATCCGGTGCAAGGAAACCGTGGACGGGATGCTGCCAGCGAATCAACGCTTCCAGTTTGCTGGCCTGGCCGGTTTTCAGGTCGTAGATTGGCTGGTAATAAAGCATCAGGCCGGTGTCTTCGCGCAGGGCATGGCGCAGTTCTTCTTCCAGCTGCAGTTCCAGCGTGGCCCTGGCCTTGAGATTGGCGCTGAAAAAATTCAAGCCGTTGCGGCCGCTGCCCTTGGACTGATACAGCGCCAAATCGGCATTTTTCAGCAGTTCTTCGCAGGTTTTTCCATCCTCCGGAAACAGGCTGATGCCGATGCTGGTCGTCATGACCATGCGCCGCCCGGCCAGCTCGATGGGGTCCTTCATTTTCAGCATGATGCGTTGTGCCATTTGTCGGGCTTCGTCCCGATCGTGCAGATCGATGAGGATGCAGAATTCATCGCCACCGAATCGCGCCACGACATCTTCGTGGCTGCGCACCGAGGCCTTGATGTGGCTGGCCAGTACCTTGAGCAGTTCGTCGCCCGCATCATGGCCCAGGCTGTCATTGATCCGCTTGAAATGGTCGATGTCCAGGAACAGGACGGCAAGCATGCCACCTTCATGGGTTTTCTCGATGAGCTTCTCGGCGAAGATCTGATTGAAACCGCGTCGGTTGATCAGGCTGGTCAAGGCGTCATAGTGCGCAACCTGTTGCAGGGAAGCGCGTGCCTGGTCGAGTTGACTGAGCAGCGAGTTCACCCGTTGCAGGTCATGATCCTTTTTTTGCAGTTTCTTGTCCGCCAGGGCCGCGCTGATGCAGCTGCCAATGATGAGCAGGGTCATGACCGCGACAGTCACCCCCAGTTGCAGGTGGTTGTGTTCCCCCGGTTGCGGCAGGACGGTGCCGCCGGGTAGCAACAGATTGAAAGCCGCCATTCCCGTAAAGTGCATGCAGATGATGCCGGCCCCTATAACCAGGCTCGCGCTGTACTTGAACAACTGATGAAACATCCCGGTGCCGTTGCGCAAATGGCTGGCCAGTAACAGAGCCGCCAGGCTGGCGCCTATCGCGATCAGTATGGAGAGCCCAAACAACACTGGCTGGTAATAGACCTTCGCTTGCGACTGCATGGCGCCCATGCCCACGTAATGCATGGTCGTGATGCCCATGCCGATCCAGACCGAGGCTTTCAGGCATTGCCAAAAGCTCAGGGAGGGGCGACTGAGGGTGTACATCACCAGCCAGGAGGTGAGCAGGGCGATCAACAGGGACAACAAGGTGACGGGCAGTTGGAAATGAACATCAACCGGCACCTGGAACGCCAACATGCCGATAAAGTGCATGGCCCATATTCCGCCGGCCAGGCAGCCGGCACCGACCCAGCGCCACAGTCGTTGGGAAGAGAGGTTTTCCGCGTGGGCAACCCGTTCGGCCATGTCCAGTGTGGCAAAACTGCCGGCACAGGCGACCAGATAAGCCAGTAACACCAGAAAGGGGTCATGTACGCAGTTAAGTATGAGCTGCCCGTTCTCTGGTAGCTCGGTAATGAAATGCAGACCAAGCCACTCCATAGCATGCCCCGTCGTTAATTACCCTGGCCTGCGCAATCGACGCTGGCGAATGCACTGAAGTATAGAGGGCATGCACGAAGCGCAAGCCATGGTGGCTAAATGAACCCAACCTTTTTGGAATGAGCTTTAGAACGTTTGGAAATAAATTGTTGCATGGGCTGCGCCCGTCACCATGGGTGGGTATCAGCCTTGCGAATAATGACAGACAGCAATGGCGGGACTGACTAGATTGCAAGTTCCGGGCTCGGATGCGCTGGCAGTGAAGCCCCATAACAATAAAAGAGACGGACCCATGCAGAACTCGACCCAAGCGGCGAATGCCTGGCGCATTCTGTTCCTGCTGTTCCTGGCCAATCTGTTCAATTTTTTCGACCGCACGATCCCGGCCATCATCATTGAGCCGATCCGCATGGAATGGCACCTCAGCGACTTTCAGCTGGGGATCATCGGCACCGCGTTCACCATCGTCTACGCGATAGCCGGCCTGCCACTGGGGCGGATGGCCGATACCGGTTCGCGCAGCAAGTTGATGGGCTGGGGGCTGGCCGTGTGGAGCGGGTTGACCGCGGTCAACGGCATGGTCGGCAGTTTCTGGAGTTTCCTGGTCGTGCGCATGGGGATCGGCATCGGTGAGGCCAGTTACGCGCCCGCCGCCAACTCGTTGATCGGCGATTTGTTTCCCGCTCACCGACGGGCGCGGGCCATGGGCATTTTCATGCTCGGCCTGCCTTTGGGCCTGCTGCTGGCGTTCTTTACCATCGGGGCGATGGTCAAGGCGTTCGACAGCTGGCGGGCACCTTTCTTCATCGCGGCCGTACCGGGACTGATCCTGGCGGTGTTCATGTTTTTCATCAAGGAGCCGAAGCGGGGGGCTGCCGAAAGCGTACAAGTCTCGCAGGAGCGCATTGACCGACCTGTCCGCCGGGTTCTGGCGGTGCCGACTTTTCTGTGGCTGGTGATGGCCGGGCTGTGTTTCAACTTCGCAACTTATGCCTGCAACTCGTTTCTGGTACCGATGCTTCAGCGTTACTTCCTGATGCCTTTGCAGGAGGCCGCAGTGGCGACCGGAGTGATTGTCGGTGTGACCGGTCTGGTTGGCCTGACGCTGGGTGGCTGGGTCGCGGACAAGATCCATCAGCGGGTCGCCAACGGACGTCTGCTGTTTGCCGCGATCAGCCTGATCATATCGACCCTGTGCACGGCCTGGGCGCTGCATTCGGGCCGGATCGAGATTGGCGTGTTCGTGGCGGTGTTCAGTCTGGGCTGGTTGTTCGCCTATAACTTTTACACCTGCGTGTACACGGCGATTCAGGACGTGGTCGAGCCGCGTCTGCGGGCGACGGCCATGGCGCTGTTCTTTGCCGGCTTGTACCTGTTGGGCGGTGGACTGGGGCCGGTGGTGGTGGGCGCGTTGTCCGATCACTTCGCCCATACCGCGATGCTTGCCGCCGGCGCCGAACAGATGACCGAAGCGTTCAAGGCTGTCGGCCTGCATGATGCGATGTACCTGATCCCGGTAGCGCTGTTTTTCACCATGGTGTTTTTGTTCCTGGCTGCGCGGTGTTTTGTGCGCGATGCCAAGCGGATGAAGGAGGGGTTGATTGCTGTGGTAGGGCAGCCAGATGGGGTTGCAGCGACTGCATGATCGCTTTCGTGAGCAAGCTCGCAGTGCTCGAGTCGAACACTGAACCTGTAAACAGCCCAAGCCTGTGGGTGCTTGCTCGCGAAGAGCCCATCAGCAGCAGCCGATTAATTACAGGAAATAAAAAAGGCCCGCATCGCTGCGGGCCTTTTCATTTATAGCGGTGGAGCAGGGGGCTTAACCCGCTACCAACACCCGAATTGCTTCCAGTCGCAGCGCAGCCTTTTCGAGCATGGCCAGGCCTTGCTCGCGTTGTTTGCGCAGGGCAACCAGTTCGCTGTCGCGTACGGTCGGATTGACCGCTTGCAAGGCGGTCAGGCGTGCCAGTTCTTCATCGGTATCGGCCGCCAGACGACGTTGCGCCTCGGCTACACGTTCGGCGTGACGCGGGGTGATCTTTTCTTCGCCCGCGTTGATCCGTGGGGTCAACTGATCGCGCTGGGCCTGGATGAACTTGTTGGCGCTGGCGCGCGGTACGCTTTCCAGTTGATCGTTCAGCGTCTCGAACGACACCCGGGCCGACAGGTCGTTGCCGTTCGGGTCGAGCAGGCAACGCAGGGCGGCCGGCGGCAGGTAACGGCCCAGTTGCAGTGAGCGCGGGGCAACCACTTCACTGACATACAGCAGTTCCAGCAACACGGTGCCAGGCTTGAGTGCCTTGTTCTTGATCAGCGCCACGGCGGTATTGCCCATGGAGCCGGACAAAACCAGATCCATGCCGCCCTGCACCATCGGGTGCTCCCAGGTGATGAACTGCATGTCTTCGCGAGACAGCGCCTGGTTGCGGTCGTAGGTGATGGTCACGCCTTCGTCGTCGCCCAGCGGGAAGCTGGCGTCGAGCATTTTCTCGCTCGGCTTGAGGATCAGTGCGTTTTCCGAATGGTCTTCGCTGTCGATGCCGAATGCGTCGAACAGGGTTTCCATATAGATCGGCAGGGCGAACTGATCGTCTTGCTCAAGGATGGCTTCGACCAAGGCATCGCCTTCGCCGGCGCCGCCGGAATTGAGTTCCAGCAGGCGGTCGCGGCCAGTATGCAGTTCGGCTTCCAGGCGTTCGCGTTCGGTGCGGGCTTCGTCGATCAGCGCCTGCCACTCGCCATCATCGGCCTCTTCCAGCAAAGGCAGCAGGCGCGGGCCGAACTGATGTTGCAGGGCGTTGCCGGTCGGGCAGGTGTTGAGGAACGCGTTCAGCGCTTCGTGGTACCACTGAAAAAGGCGCTCTTGCGGGCTGGTTTCCAGGTACGGCACGTGCAGCTCAATGACGTGTTTCTGACCGATCCGGTCCAGTCGACCAATACGTTGTTCCAGCAGGTCCGGGTGGGACGGCAGATCGAACAGCACCAGGTGATGGGAGAACTGGAAGTTGCGACCTTCACTGCCGATTTCCGAGCAGATCAGCACTTGCGCGCCAAATTCTTCGTCGGCGAAGTAAGCGGCGGCGCGGTCACGCTCGAGGATGTTCATACCCTCATGGAACACCGTGGCCGGGATGCCGGAGCGCACGCGCAGCGCGTCCTCCAGGTCCATGGCGGTTTCGGCGTGGGCGCAGATCACCAGCACCTTGGTGCGCTTGAGCATCTTGAGGGTGTCGATCAGCCACTCGACGCGCGGGTCGAATTTCCACCAGCGATCTTCTTCGTTGGCGTCCGGCTGCGCCTGGAAGCTGACCTCCGGGTAGAGCTCGGCGTGATCGCCCAATGGCAACTCGAGGTATTCGTCCGGGCACGGCAGCGGGTACGGGTGCAGTTTGCGTTCCGGGAAACCCTGTACGGCGGCGCGGGTGTTGCGGAACAGCACGCGGCCAGTGCCGTGACGGTCGAGCAGTTCGCGCACGAGGCGGGCGCTGGCTTCGGTATCGCCATCGTTGACGGCTGTCAGCAGGGCTTCGCCTTCGTTACCGAGGAAACCGTGGATGGTCTTGTGCGCTTCAGGCGACAGACGCCCCTGGTCCAGCAATTCCTGAACGGCCTCGGCCACCGGGCGATAGTTTTCGCTCTCGGCGCGGAAGGCGTGCAGGTCATGGAAACGGTTCGGATCGAGCAGGCGCAGACGGGCGAAGTGGCTGTCCTGGCCCAGTTGTTCCGGGGTCGCGGTCAGCAGCAGTACGCCAGGGATGGTTTCGGCCAGTTGCTCGACCAGCGAATATTCAGGGCTGACCTGATCTTCGTGCCACACCAGGTGGTGCGCTTCGTCGACAACCAGCAAGTCCCAACCCGCTGCGAACAGTGCGTCCTGGGCTTTTTCATCTTCCACCAGCCATTCGAGTGCCACCAGCGCGAGCTGAGTGTCTTCGAACGGGTTGCTGGCATCGCTTTCGATGAAGCGTTCTTCGTCGAACAGCGCGACCTGCAGGTTGAAGCGACGGCGCATTTCCACCAGCCACTGGTGCTGAAGGTTCTCCGGCACCAGGATCAGCACGCGATTGGCGCGACCCGACAGCAATTGGCGATGGATCACCAGACCGGCTTCGATGGTCTTGCCCAGGCCCACTTCATCGGCCAGCAGAACCCGTGGTGCGATACGGTCGGCGACTTCGCGGGCGATGTGCAACTGGTGTGCGATCGGTTGCGCACGCACGCCACCCAGGCCCCACAGCGCGGACTGCAACTGGCGGCTGGTGTGTTCCAGGGTGTGGTAACGCAGGGCAAACCAGGGCAGAGGGTCGATCTGCCCGGCGAACAGTCGGTCGCTGGAGAGACGGAACTGGATGAAGTTCGACAGTTGGGTTTCCGGCAGGGTGACCACTTCGTTCTGCGCGTTGAGGCCGTGGTAAACCAGCAGGCCATCGACATCGTCGACTTCGCGAACGGTCAGCTTCCAGCCTTCGAAGTGGGTGATGGTGTCTCCCGGCGAGAACCGCACGCGGGTGAGGGGCGCATTCCGTAGCGCGTACTGGCGGGTGTCGCCAGTGGCCGGGTAGAGCACGGTCAACAAGCGGCCGTCCTGTGCCAGAACGGTGCCCAAACCCAGCTCGGCTTCGCTGTCACTGATCCAGCGTTGCCCCGGTTGATACTGCTGCGCCATGCTGCCTGACTCCCACCTTGAAAAAGCGGGCTATCTTAACGGAATGAGGGCTTGAGGGCCAAAAGAATAGGAGCGACGGCACGCTTTAAGCTCCAGGCCGCCAGTTAAAGCGGGATGCACTTTTTCTTGTGGCAGGGCACTTCCAAGTGCCAACTGAGTCACAGTTGGCGACTGATGGCTCAAGTCGCCACCCCCGCAGCCGACAGCCTGCTGACAGGAGACCACTAAATATGCTGCCACCGATACTCCCCTTGAGTGCCGTGCCGATCACCTCACAGCATGACCCGGTCCGTCCGCGTCCCGACATTGCACCTGTGGTTCCTGCGCAGGAGAGCTCCAGCGACAGCACCATCGACCTGAAAAATCGCGATTCTGACGAAGCCACCTTGCTGTTGCGCGAGGAGCAGCGTCGGCAGCAGGAACGCCAGCGGCGCCGTCGGGAAGCCGATGATGACCCCGAAGCGCACCTGGCGATTCCGGGCGATGAACTTAACGCCGATAACACCGTGCCGGTGGCGCCGCTGATGGAGGATCAGCCACGTCAGGGTTTGTGGGTCGATATCGAGATTTGAGTTGGCGACTGGTCAGCGAGGTCATCAGACCGCATTATTGGCAAAACCCTGCCAACCGATACGGCAGCGCAATCTCAATTCAAGCGATGCACTTAACCCCATGAGCCAAGACGACAAGCTGATCGACCTCAACGCCGAACGCGCCAAGCGCATCCATGACCTCAACGACAAGCGCTTGAATGAAGTGCGCCAGGCGTTCGAGCAGGCCATGCCTTTGGGTAAAGCGAAGAAAAAGCCAAAAAACAAACCGAAAAAGCGCTAAACCCACTGCATTAATTGATGCAGGTCAGTTTCTCCCTCCTTTACTCCCGGTCCGGCGTCCGTTATCCGGCGACATTGATCCCGGTCAATATTCTCTCCTGCCTGTTTGGATAACTTAATCCCATCGCAACAAGGCAACTGCAGGAGACGCGTCATGTTTTTCGACAACGTGGTGATCGCCGGAGTGCTGACCGTCAGCCTCATGTTTGTGTTCTTTGCAGGATTCGGATTGTTTATCTGGAAGGACTCGCACAAGCGGAAAAAACCGTAAGTCTTTCTTGATGTAATGAGCACGC
This sequence comes from Pseudomonas sp. MIL9, assembly GCF_016887925.1. Classification (NCBI taxonomy): domain Bacteria; kingdom Pseudomonadati; phylum Pseudomonadota; class Gammaproteobacteria; order Pseudomonadales; family Pseudomonadaceae; genus Pseudomonas; species Pseudomonas sp. MIL9. The sequence continues at coordinate 84,549 of NZ_JAFEHE010000003.1, forward strand.
AAGGCATTTTGGGCAACTTCGGTTGCCCTTTTTTTTGTCTGCGAAAAACTGATCGACAATGCAGGGCTCTGTGTGAGCGAGCCTGCTCGCGATGGCGGTATATCAGTCGATATTTATGTTGGATGTTAAACAGCATTCGCGAGCAGGAGGATTGCTGTTTCTGCAGAATTGCATGTCAATAAAAAAGGCGCGGTCCTTGCGGAGCGCGCCTTGTTCGTGCGGCTGCGTATCAGCTGCCGAGTGCCTTCGAGGCCAGCCAGAACAGCCCGGCCGACAGGCCCACCGTGGCTGGCAGGGTCAGAACCCAGGCCAGCAGGATGTTTCTGACAGTGCCGCCCTGGAGGCCGCTTTTGTTCGCGACCATGGTACCGGCCACACCTGAAGACAGGACGTGAGTCGTGGACACCGGCAGGCTGAAGATGTTGGCCATGCCGATCAGGCTCGCGGTGGTGATCTGTGCCGACATGCCCTGGGAGTAGGTCATGCCCTGCTTGCCGATCTTCTCGCCGATGGTCAGTACCACGCGTTTCCAGCCGATCATGGTACCCATGCCGAGGGCCAGTGCGACCGCCAGAATCACCCAGAACGGGGCGTATTCGGTCGTGGTGGTCAGGTCCTTGCGCAGCTTGTCCAGGTCCGCTTTTTCCCGTGCCGCCAGGCCTGGCAACTTGCTGACTTTCTTCGCAGTGTCGTCCAGGCAGAGCAGGTAGCGACGTACTTCGATCCGCTGTTCCGAAGTCAGCGAGTGATAGTCGGCCACACCCTTGAGGGTGCCGAGCAGGGCGGCGATGGTCGGTTCGGTCTGTTGCGGGTTGCAACGGAATTTCTCCGGCAGATCACCTTCCGCACTTTTGCCCAGGGCCAGGAACTCACCCAGGGTTTCGTGATTGCGCTGGTAAAACTGGCTCAAGTGCAGGGTCGCGTCACGGGTCCGCTCGATCTGGTATGTGGTGCTGGTCAGGTCGAGTACGAACTGCGCCGGTACGATACCGATCAATACCAACATGATCAGGCCAATACCTTTCTGGCCATCGTTGGAACCGTGCACGAAGCTCACGGCCATCGCCGAAATCACCAGCACCAGGCGGTTCCAGAACGGCGGGTGTTTCTTGTCGTCGATCTTGCGGCGCTGTTCCGGTGTCTTGTGCATCTTGGACAGTGGGCGCCACCACTTGAGGCCGATCAGTATCAGCGCGGCGATCAGGAAACCCGCCATCGGCGAGAACACCAGCGATGCTGCGATATCGATCGCCTTCTGCCAATTCACCCCGTCAGCCAGGGGAATATCGTTGATCAGTGCGTTGGCCAGGCCTACGCCGAGGATGGAACCGATCAATGTGTGAGAACTGGAAGCGGGGATACCGAAGTACCAGGTGCCCAGGTTCCAGGTGATGGCGGCGGCGAGCAACGAGAACACCATTGCCAGGCCGTGGCCGGTGTTCACATTGATCAGCAGTTCCACCGGAAGCAGGTGAACGATGGCATACGCCACGCCAACGCCGCCCAGCAGTACGCCGAGGAAATTGAACACACCGGAAAAGAACACTGCCAGGTGCGGCGGCATCGCTTTGGTGTAGATAACAGTGGCGACCGCGTTAGCGGTGTCATGAAATCCATTGATGAACTCGAAGGCGAGGACAAAAGCCAGGGCGAGCAAGAGGCTCACAAGCACCCAAGCATCCAGTCCGCTGAATAAATCGATCATGAAGGTTTTCTGACCCGGTCATAAGGGGGCGCGATTATGCCAGAAAAGACTGTGAATCGATGCACTAGCTGCTCATCGGTAACATTCTTCAACGAATTATTTTGCATCGGTACCCAAAAAAACCGTGATTTTTCAGGCCTTGCAAGTCATTGAATTTATTTGAAAAGCCTTACGCCACAAGGGTTTCACTCCCAGAGAGGAGAGTGCTGAATGCTTGTATGAAATTTCTGAGAGGAGGGTCAGATATGAGCCTTTTACCTCGTCCGACGGTCAAGGTGGTCGCTGCCCGCTTGTAGCGGGCGCAAAGGCAACATCAATACATCCCGCTTTTAACAGGTGTAAATGCGGACCCTTGAAAGGACCAGGCCGAAGCAGTCATGGCTCTTCGGCTTTGAGTTCCTTTTCCATCTTCTGCAGTTCCTGGATAAATGCCTGATCCTGAACGGTGGCGCGTTTACGCCAGGGTTTGCGTTCCGGTTCGGGCTGGGCGGCGTAGGTGGTGACTTCCCCGCCGTAAACTTCCTTGTAACGTTGTTCCTGGCGCTCAAGTTCCGCGCGCAGTTCGTCTTTCGTCACAGTGCTACCTGATTGAGTTGAGATAAATTCTGGTGAAAACGCGCTGCTCAATGTATTGACCACACTCATCGAAACGACGAGGCCCTTGAAGGCATCGTTTTACGGCAGCGGGATCTATACTTCCATGTTGCAGGCGGCCACGGCACCAGAGAAGAACGGCTGACGTAGCATCAGTTTCCTGTTCAGCGAGCGCGTTGGCGATGCAAATGCAGGCAGCGTCAGGCGCTTGCTGTGGGTGGCGGCGATGGAATATCGCGCCACCGCGTAGTCGGTTGGGCAAGTAAAAAAACGCTTGGCGACTGATTTGCATTATAGCGAGCGAATCACAGAACACTATCGCCAATGAGTTAAAAGTCGATCTCGATGTGTGATTGGTTTGTTGCCCGTAACTTTCGGCTAACTAAAGAGGTGCCTGATGCCACTTGGCTGCGATGTCTTTCTGACGCCATTAAGTCGAGCAACTTGGGTAACTACATCGGATCCTAAAGTCCGCACGGATCCCAGAGTAAAAACAAATCAGGAAAACCGTGCGGCCCGGTCAGTGAGCGGCGGGATTGTGCAGGGCGTCGATTGCGATTATCGGCCGTTGGTTCGATAATCGCCCCATGTTGATGGGGCGGGCTTGTGCAGCAAGCCAGTAGCCGCTTGTAATAGTCGCCGATCCGTGTGGATAAGGACCTTAAATGAACGATCAATTGCGCAACTCTTTCGCTTCAGTGGCTCCGCCGATTGTCGCTTCACCCGCCAAACGGATCCAGGCACTGACCGGCGACCCGGATTTCATGACGTCCCTGGCACGTGGACTGGCCGTCGTGCAAGCGTTCCAGGAACGCAAGCGGCACCTGACCATCGCCCAGATCAGTCATCGCACGGAAATTCCCCGCGCTGCCGTGCGCCGTTGCCTGCACACGCTGATCAAGCTCGGTTACGCCACCACCGATGGCCGGACTTATTCCCTGCTACCCAAAGTGCTGACCCTCGGGCATGCCTATGTTTCCTCCACGCCGCTGGCGGTCTCTGCCCAGCCGTATCTGGACCGCATGAGCGAGCAACTGCACGAGGCCTGCAACATGGCGACCCTGGAAGGCGATGACATCTTGTACATCGCCCGCTCGGCAACCACCCAGCGCCTGATTTCGGTTGACCTCTCGGTGGGCGGGCGCTTGCCGGCCTATTGCACGTCGATGGGCCGGATCCTGCTGGCCGCCCTGGATGACACGTCGCTGGGTGAGTACCTCGACCACGCGGAGCTGCAAGCCAAGACCAGTCGAACCATCCACACCCCCGAAGCACTGCTGGAGTGCCTGCAGGAAGTGCGGCAACAGGGTTGGTGCATCGTCGATCAGGAACTTGAGCAGGGCCTGCGCTCGATTGCCGTTCCGGTGTACGACGCGTCCGGTCAGGTTGTCGCGGCCCTGAACGTCAGCACCCACGCCGGACGGGTCAGTCGCAACGAATTGGAGCAACGCTTCCTGCCCGGCCTGTTGAATGCCAGCCGCGACCTCAGTACCCAGCTGTTTACCTAAGCTGTTCGATAAACGCACAGAGTCGCGTTCGGTGAATTGACGCTCTTTCCCTTGGCTCATTAATGTCGCGGCAGCGTCATCCGGCGCTGTCGGTACCGATTCGGCGCCGGACGACGACCCCATAATAATGAGAAGAGGCACCCCTCATGCGCATGCTCCCCACCTGCTGCCGTTCCCACTGTTTTTCCTGGCAGGCCCGGATCGCCTGATCCCGATACCTTTTTCCCTGTAACAGCGTCAGCCGCGGCTGGCACCTGTTCGACTGCGTTTTTTGCGTGGAATAAAAATAATGAACCAGCCTCAGTCTGCTGTAGGTAACTGCCTCGACGTGCAGTCCTTCATCAACGCTCAACCCATTTCGCGCTATCAGTGGCGAGTGGTGATCCTGTGTTTTCTGATTGTCTTCCTCGATGGCCTCGATACGGCCGCCATGGGGTTCATCGCACCGGCCCTGTCTCAGGACTGGGGCATCGATCGCGCCAGTCTCGGCCCGGTGATGAGTGCGGCACTGATCGGCATGGTGTTCGGCGCGCTGGGCTCCGGCCCTTTGGCTGATCGCTTCGGGCGAAAAGTCGTACTGGTGGGGGCGGTGCTGTTGTTCGGTGCGTTCAGCCTGGCCTCGGCCTACAGCACCAATGTCGACCAGTTGCTCGTGTTGCGTTTCCTGACCGGCCTGGGATTGGGTGCGGGCATGCCCAACGCCACCACACTGCTGTCGGAATACACCCCGGAACGCAAGAAATCCTTGCTGGTGACCAGCATGTTCTGCGGTTTCAACCTTGGCATGGCCGGGGGCGGATTCATTTCCGCCAAGTTGATCCCGACGTTCGGCTGGCACAGCTTGTTGCTGATCGGTGGGGTCCTGCCGTTGATCCTCGGCGTCGTGTTGCTGCTGTGGCTGCCGGAATCGGCGCGCTATCTCGTCGTGCGCAACCGTGGCGACGACAAAGTGCGCAAGGCGCTGGCGCCGATCGACCCGACAGTGGTGGCCCAGGCTTCCAGTTTCAGTGTGCCGGAACAGAAAACCGTGAAGGCGCGCAACGTGTTTGCGGTGATCTTCTCCGGCACCTACAGCGTCGGCACGCTGCTGTTGTGGCTGACCTACTTCATGGGCCTGGTGATCGTGTACTTGCTGACCAGTTGGCTGCCCACCCTGATGCGTGACAGTGGCGCCAGCATGGAGCAAGCGGCGTTCATCGGTGCGCTGTTCCAATTCGGTGGCGTATTGAGTGCCGTGGGCGTGGGTTGGGCGATGGACCGGTTCAATCCGCACAAGGTCATCGGCACTTTCTACCTGTTGGCCGGGGTGTTTGCCTACGCGGTAGGGCAGAGCCTGGGCAACATCACGATATTGGCGACCCTGGTGCTGATCGCCGGGATGTGCGTCAACGGTGCACAGTCGGCAATGCCTTCGCTGGCGGCGCGGTTCTATCCGACCCAGGGACGTGCCACCGGCGTGTCGTGGATGCTCGGCATTGGCCGTTTCGGCGCCATCCTGGGGGCGTGGATGGGGGCAACGCTGCTGGGCCTGGGCTGGAACTTCGAGCAAGTGCTGACCGCGCTGGTGATTCCGGCGGCGCTGGCCACGACGGCGGTGGTGATCAAGGGCCTGGTCAGTCATGCGGATGCGACCTGACCGATGATCGGTAGTGAGATAACAATGTGTTCGATAGGCGAACGCTCATTCGATTATCGGATTGTTTGGCGTTTTTCAGGGGCTTAATCTTCAGTGATTCCGGCGCTGCGCATCGGCGCCATTTTCACTGTCGGTCAATACCAAGCGGAAGTCCGCCCCAATGGCTGTTTTGCCGATCACATCGATAGCACTGCCGACCCGACCGAAGTCGAGCTGACGGCACTGCGTGACCTCGAAGCCCGTACTGCAGCGGCCCACGGCCAAGCCCCAGGAGAAGCATAATGCGTGACGTTTATATCTGCGACGCGATTCGTACCCCCATCGGCCGTTTCGGCGGTGGTCTGTCGGCGGTTCGCGCCGACGATCTGGCCGCCGTGCCAATCAAGGCTTTGATGGAGCGTAATCCGTCGGTGGACTGGAATGCGGTGGACGAGGTGTTCCTCGGCTGCGCCAACCAGGCCGGTGAAGACAACCGCAACGTGGCGCGCATGGCGCTGCTGCTGGCGGGCTTGCCGCAGACCATTCCGGGCGTGACCCTCAATCGCCTTTGCGCTTCGGGTATGGATGCCATCGGCACCGCGTTCCGCGCCATTGCCAGTGGCGAAATGGAGCTGGCGATTGCCGGTGGCGTCGAGTCGATGTCCCGCGCGCCGTTCGTGATGGGCAAGGCCGATGCCGCGTTCTCGCGCAACATGAAGCTCGAAGACACCACCATTGGCTGGCGTTTCATCAACCCGTTGATGAAAGCCCAGTACGGTGTGGATGCGATGCCGCAGACCGCCGACAACGTGGCCGATGACTACGAAGTGTCCCGCGAGGACCAGGACGCTTTCGCCCTGCGTAGCCAGCAACGCACCGCCGTCGCCCAGGCCGCAGGCTTTTTCGCCGAAGAAATCGTCGAAGTGCGCATTGCCCATAAAAAGGGTGAAACCGTGGTCAGCCAGGACGAGCATCCTCGCGCTGACACCACCCTGGAAACCCTGGCCAAACTCAAGCCGGTCAATGGTCCCGATAAAACCGTCACCGCCGGCAATGCCTCGGGCGTGAACGACGGTGCGGCAGCGCTGATCCTGGCGTCGGCCGAAGCGGTGAAAAAACACGGCCTGACCGCCCGCGCCAAAGTACTGGGCATGGCCAGTGCCGGTGTTGCGCCTCGGGTGATGGGCATCGGCCCGGTGCCGGCGGTACGCAAACTGACCGAACGCCTGGGCGTGGCCGTCAGCGATTTCGACGTGATCGAACTCAACGAAGCCTTCGCCAGCCAGGGTTTGGCGGTGCTGCGCGAGCTGGGGATCGCGGACGACGCGCCGCAGGTCAATCCGAACGGTGGCGCCATTGCCTTGGGGCATCCGTTGGGCATGAGTGGTGCGCGCTTGGTCTTGACTGCTCTGCATCAACTGGAAAAAACCGGTGGCAAGAAAGGTCTGGCGACCATGTGCGTCGGCGTTGGCCAAGGGCTGGCGTTGGCAATCGAACGCGTCTGACACGCTTCGAAGACAAGAACAACAGAGGAATGCTTCATGACTGACAAGCCTGGTTACCGTCGCCCGCAGGAAGGCACTCAGCCGCCTTACCTGCACCCGACGTACCAATCCACCAACCTGCGCTCGCCGTCCAAGCCTCTGGTGTTCTTGCCCCATTCGCTGTCGGAAATTACCGGACCGACCATTGGCGCCGAGCGTATCCACGAGCAGGACAATGACCTGACGGCTCAGCATCAGGGCGAGCCGCTGGGTGAGCGCATCATCATCCACGGCCGCGTGCTGGACGAGAACGGTCTGCCGGTGCCGGGGATTCTGGTGGAGATCTGGCAGGCCAACGCCGCCGGTCGCTACAACCATGCTCGCGATCTGCACGACGCGCCCCTGGACCCGAACTTCACCGGCACCGGCCGCACCGTCACCGATGCTGATGGCTGGTACCAGTTCCAGACCATCAAGCCTGGTGCCTATCCGTGGGGCAACCACCACAATGCCTGGCGCCCGGCGCACATCCATTTCTCGCTGTTCGGGCCGAGCATCCTGACGCGCCTGGTCACGCAAATGTATTTCCCGGGCGACCCGCTGCTGGCGTACGACCCGATCTACAACTGCGTGCCCGACACCCGCGCCAAGGAACGCTTGATCGCCAGCTTCGACCTGGAAAAAACCATCCCTTCCTACGCCCTCGGTTATCGCTGGGACATCGTTTTGCGCGGCCGCGATGCCACGCCGATGGAGAAATAAGATGATGCTGACTGCGACCACATCCCACACCGTCGGACCTTACTACCACATCGGCTTGACCTGGCTGAACCGCGAAAACCTGACCGTCGAACAGACTTTGGGTGAGCGCGTGGCCATCACCGGGCAGGTGCTCGATGGCAACGGCGACGTTGTCAACGATGCGATGCTGGAAGTCTGGCAGGCCAACGCCGCCGGCAAATACGACCACCCGGAAGACGACCAGGACAAACCCCTGGACCCGAACTTCGAAGGCTTTGGCCGGATACCCGTGGATGCCGAAGGGCGTTTCCGTTTCACCACCATCAAACCGGGCACGGTTGAAGGCCTCAAGGGCACGACCCAGGCGCCGCACCTGGTGGTGCTGGTGTTCGCACGCGGATTGGTGAAGCATTTGCTGACGCGGATTTACTTCGACGGCGAACCGGCCAATGGGGCGGACCCGCTGCTCGAGTGCGTGCCGGCCGAACGCCGCGGCACCTTGCTGGCGAAGCAGGATGCGTCCGGTGTCTATCAGTGGAATGTGATTCTGCAAGGCACTGAGGCGGAGACGGTGTTCTTCGATTATTGAGAGCGCAGCACCCCTATAGGGAGCGACGTCGCTAATGCATCTGCGGAACGGGGCTGTTACAAAGTGTGTCTAGACTCACACTGTCCCCATTGAGTGAAAAACAATGACAACGACTACGGTTTCAGAACCGCTATACACCGGCGAAGAACGCAACAAGCGGATCTTCGCCATTGTCGGCGCCTCGTCCGGCAACCTGGTTGAATGGTTCGACTTCTACGTCTACGCCTTCTGTGCGATCTATTTCGCGCCTGCCTTCTTTCCGTCCGATAACCCTACGGTGCAACTGGTCAACACCGCCGGTGTGTTTGCCGCCGGGTTCCTGATGCGGCCGATTGGCGGATGGATTTTTGGCCGAGTCGCGGACAAGCACGGGCGCAAGAATTCGATGCTGATCTCGATTCTGATGATGTGCTTCGGCTCATTGCTCATCGCGTGCCTGCCGACCTACAACAGCATCGGCGTCTGGGCGCCGATCATGCTGCTGTTCGCCCGTTTGCTCCAGGGCCTGTCGGTGGGCGGCGAATACGGCACCACCGCAACCTACATGAGCGAAGTCGCGCTCAAGGGCCAGCGTGGCTTCTTCGCCTCGTTCCAGTACGTGACGCTGATTGGCGGGCAGTTGCTGGCGGTGTCGCTGGTGGTGATCCTGCAACAGTTCCTCAATGAAGACGAATTGCGCGCGTACGGCTGGCGGATCCCGTTCGTGGTCGGTGCGGTGGCAGCGCTGATTTCGTTGTTCCTGCGCCGGACGCTGAAAGAAACCACCAGCAAGGAAATGCGTGAAAACAAGGACGCCGGCAGCATCACCGCGCTGTTGCGCGACCATAAAGCCGCGTTCATCACCGTGCTCGGCTACACCGCCGGTGGCTCGCTGATTTTCTACACCTTCACCACCTACATGCAGAAGTACCTGGTGAACACCGCCGGCATGCCGGCCAAGACCGCCAGCTACATCATGACGGGCGCACTGTTCCTTTATATGTGCATGCAGCCGCTGTTCGGCATGCTCGCCGACAAGATCGGCCGTCGTAACTCGATGCTCTGGTTCGGCGCCCTCGGTACGCTGTTCACCGTGCCGATCCTGCTGAGCCTGAAAAGTATCAGCAGTCCGTTCCTGGCCTTTGTGCTGATTACCGTGGCGCTGGCGATCGTCAGTTTTTACACCTCGATCAGCGGCCTGGTGAAAGCCGAGATGTTCCCGCCGGAAGTCCGGGCACTGGGCGTGGGCCTGGCGTATGCGGTGGCGAATGCGATCTTCGGCGGTTCGGCGGAATATGTGGCCTTGAGCCTTAAAGCGGGGGGCATGGAAAATTCTTTCTACTGGTACGTGACCGTGATGATGGCGATCGCGCTTCTGTTCAGCCTGCGTCTGCCCAAGCAAGCGAAGTACCTGCATCACGACCTTTGATCCATACTCGCGGGCCCGAGTGGCCCGCGCTTCCAAGGACTGTTTATGAACGAGCGACCGGGCAATCAATTGTTCGATGCCTATTTCACTGCCCGCGATATGCGTGAAGTGTTCTGCGATCAGGGCCGGGTTCAGGCCATGCTCGATTTTGAAGCGGCGCTGGCCCGGGCCGAAGCTCGGGTCGGTCTGATTCCGCACACGGCGGTGGCGCCGATCGAGGCAGCCTGCCAGGCCGGTCATTACGATTTTGCGGCTCTCGGCGAAGCCATTGCCACGGCGGGTAATTCGGCGATTCCGTTGGTCAAGGCCTTGGGCAAACAGATCGCCGCGAACGATGCCGAAGCCGAGCGCTATGTGCACCTGGGCGCCACCAGTCAGGACGTGATGGACAGCGGTCTTGTCCTGCAACTGCGCCGTGCGCTGGAATTGATCGACAGTGATCTGGCGCAACTGGGGCAGACCCTCGCCACCCAAGCCCAGCGATATGCGGCCACGCCACTGGCCGGGCGCACCTGGTTGCAACACGCAACGCCGGTCACCCTGGGCATGAAGATCGCCGGCTGGTTGGGCGCAGTTACCCGCAGCCGCCAGCGCTTGCTCGAACTCAAACCGCGTTTGCTGGTGCTGCAATTCGGTGGTGCCTCGGGCACCCTCGCGGCGCTCGGTGAGCAGGCGATGCCGATTGCCCAGGCCTTGTCCGAGGAGCTGCACCTGACCCTGCCCGATCAACCCTGGCACACCCAGCGTGATCGTCTGGTGGAGTTCGGTTCGGTGCTGGGATTGATCGCCGGCAGCCTCGGTAAGCTCGGGCGTGACATCAGCCTGTTGATGCAGACCGAAGCCGCCGAAGTGTTCGAGCCCTCGGCACCGGGCAAGGGCGGTTCCTCGACCATGCCGCATAAGCGCAACCCCGTGGGCGCGGCGGTGCTGATCGGCGCCGCGACTCGCGTGCCGGGCCTGCTCTCGACGCTGTTCAGCGCCATGCCGCAGGAACACGAGCGCAGCCTGGGGCTGTGGCATGCCGAGTGGGAAACCCTGCCGGAGATTTGCTGCCTGGTGTCCGGCAGCCTGAAACAAGCGCTGTTGGTGACCCAGGGCCTGGAAGTGGATGCCGGGCGCATGGCCCGCAACCTCGACCTGACCCAGGGCCTGGTGCTTGCCGAAGCGGTGAGCATCGTCCTCGCACAACGGGTGGGGCGCGATACGGCGCATCATCTGTTGGAGCAATGCTGCAAACGCGCGGTGGCCGAACAGCGGCACCTGCGCGCAGTGCTCGGCGACGAGCCGCAAGTGACCGCCGAGTTGTCGGCGGCTGAACTCGATCATCTGTTGGACCCCGCCCATTACCTCGGTCAGGCCCGTACCTGGGTCGAGCGAGCGGTGGCTGAACATTCTGCATTGACTGCCTGAAGGAGATTGCTGTGGCTTTCGTACAACTCGCCGAGGGCGAATTGCATTACCAACTCGACGGTCCGGCCAATGCGCCGGTGCTGGTGCTGTCCAACTCCCTGGGTACCGACCTGCACATGTGGGACGCGCAAATAGCGGCCTTCACCGAGCATTTCCGCGTATTGCGTTTCGATACCCGTGGCCACGGCCAGTCGCTGGTGACGCCTGGCCCGTACAGCATCGAGCAACTGGGCCACGACGTGCTGGCGCTGCTCGATGCCTTGCACATCGAGCGTGCGCATTTTTGTGGCTTGTCCATGGGCGGCTTGATCGGCCAGTGGCTGGGGATCAATGCCGGCGAACGCTTGAATTCGCTGGTGGTGTGCAACACCGCGGCGAAAATCGGCGAACCGTCGGTGTGGAATCCGCGCATCGAAACCGTGCTGCGTGACGGCGCGGCGGCCATGGTTGCGCTGCGCGATGCGTCGATTGCGCGCTGGTTCACTCCGGACTTCTCCGCCGCCAACCCGGCGGCGGCCAAGCAGATCACCGACATGCTGGCGGCCACTTCGCCCGAAGGCTATGCAGCCAACTGCGCGGCGGTGCGCGATGCCGATTTCCGCGATCAATTGGCCTCGATCAAGGTGCCACTGCTGGTGGTTGCCGGCACCGAAGACGCGGTGACGCCGCCGTCCGGTGGGCACTTCATTCAGGAGCATGTGGCCGGCGCCGAGTACGCCGAGTTCTATGCCGCGCATTTGTCCAACGTTCAGGCCGGCGCTGCGTTCAGCGAGCGGGTACTGGCATTTCTGTTGGCTCATTGAGGGGACTGTCGTGGACGAAAAACAACGTTACGACGAGGGCATGAAAGTCCGTCGCGCGGTGCTGGGCGACGCCCACGTCGACCGCAGCCTGACCGCATTGACCGAGTTCAACTCGGAGTTTCAGGAAATGATCACCCGCCACGCCTGGGGCGACATCTGGACCCGTCCAGGGCTGCCGCGTCACACCCGCAGCCTGATCACCATCGCCATGCTCATCGGCATGAATCGTGAGGGTGAGCTCAAACTGCACCTGCGCGCCGCCGCCAACAATGGCGTCAGCCGTGGCGAGATCAAGGAAGTGATCATGCAGAGCGCGATTTACTGTGGCATCCCCGCAGCTAATGCAACGTTCCACCTGGCCGAGTCGGTGTGGGATGAACTGGGGGTTGAGTCGCGGGAGTAAGCGGCACCGATGCAAACCTGTGGGAGCGAGCTTGCTCGCGATAGCGGTCGGAATGTGACGCTGCCATCGCGAGCAGGCTCGCTCCCACAATTGACCGGGTGCCATGACGGACGCGGTCTAATGTGGGAGCGAGCCTGCTCGCGATAGCGGTGATGAGGTTTAGAGCAGGCTGATCGGGTAGCTAATGATCAGGCGGTTCTCGTCGAACTCGTTGTTGCTGTAGTCGCGGCGCATGGTCGAGTTACGCCATTTCAGGTTCAGGTTTTTCAGCGCACCGCTCTGCACGGTGTAGCCCAGTTCACTTTCACGACCCCATTCCTTGCCGTCGGTGATGTTGCCGGTGTGCACGTTGTCGCCGCTGATGTAGCGGTTCATCAGGGTCAGGCCCGGCACGCCGAGGGCGACGAAGTTGTAGTCGTGACGCACTTGCCAGGATTTTTCCCGGGCGTTGTCATAGCTGGAGTTGTAACTGTCGTTGGCCAGGGTGCCACCGCTGGTGCCGTTGACCCGCATCCACGGACTGTCGCCGGTGAGTTTCTGCAGGCCGACGTAAAAGGTGTTGCCGCCGTACCTGGCCGAGAACAGGCCAAACAGGGTTTTGTTGTCCAGCTCTCCGGCGCGGGCGCTGCCGTCATCCTTGCCGTAGAAGAAGCCGAGGTTGGCGCCCAGGGTCCAGTCGCCCAATGGCTGGCTGTGTACCAGGTTGATGAATTGCTGGCTGTAGATGTCCTTGAGTTCAGCGTTCCACACACCGATCTGGGTGCGTTTTTCGTTGAACTGGTATTCGCCGCCCTGGAAATTGAATCGATCAGAGGTGAACGCCGCTTTGCCGGTCATCGACATGTCGTTCATGCTGCTGTCGTCCCGTGGGCTGTTCTGCCGGAACTGGCCGCCGTAGAGCGTCAGGCCGTCGATTTCCTTCGAGGTGATCTGGCCGCCGCGGAAGGTTTGCGGCAGCGAGCGCCCGTCGTCCGAACGCAGGATCGGCAGCACCGGCATCCATTCGCCCACCTTCGCTTCGGTCTGCGACAGCTTGGCCTTGAACGCCACGTTGGTGCGACCGAAGTTGTCCGCCGGGCGACCATCGTGGTCCAGCGGCAGCAACTGCGTGCCACCGGTGCCTTTGCCGCCGTCGAGTTTCACCGAGTACAGTCCCAGCACATCCATGCCGAAGCCGACGGTGCCCTGGGTGAACCCGGACTTGGCATCGAGGATGAAACTCTGCGTCCACTCCTCAGCCTTGCCTTGAGCCTTGGTCGGGTTGGTGAAGTTGCGGTTGATGTAGAAGTTGCGCAGGTTCAGGTTGACCTTGGCGCCTTCGACAAAGCCCGACTCTTCGGCATGGGCGGGCAGGGTCGCGCTGGCCAGGGCGATGGCGATCAGGCTGGGTACGAAATACGGCGCGTTGGAAGGCGTCATGGGCTCGGGTCTCTCTAATTCTTGGGGATGAACGGGGGCATGCCGCAACCCGCTGGGTGCAGACAAAAAAACTCGGTCAATTCGGGGTGGAACCTGGGGATCAGCCGGACAGGGCAGGGCGCGGGGGCATGGTGTCGAACCTGTTGTTATTGGTTTTGTGGTTCGGATGGTGCTTGGAATGTACCAGATGGTTCAATCTGTAAAAGCAGGTTTTGGGCGATAATCGAACGCAAGATTACATATGGACATGGGGTGAATGTGCTGGCCCCATCGCGGGCAAGCCCGCTCCCACAGGTTTAGCGTGAGCTCACAAAGTCGAGCTCCACAGGGACACTGTGGCAGTGAGCTTGCTCCGGGCGGCGTTCCGACGATGGGGCGCTGCCTGACGACAAAACTTTTCCCGCCGCCAACAAAAAGCCCACCAAAAGGTGGGCTTCCTGTCATTCACAGCGCTGTCAGAAATACTTCATCTTCGGCGCTTCTTCTTTGAGCGGCTCGTTCTTCGCCGTCTGTTCGTTCCAGCCACCCCCCAGCGCCTTGTACAGATTGACCTGGCTGACCAGTTGCGCCAGACGATCGGTGACCAGCGTTTGTTGGGCGCTGAACAGCTGGCGCTGGGCATCGAGGAAGGTCAGGTTGCTGTCGACACCGATGCGGTAGCGGCGTTCGGCCAGGCGGTAGTAGTCCTGGTTGGCACTGACGAAGTCTTGCTGTGCCTGCAGCTGCTGGACATAGGTCTGGCGCGCGGCCAGGCCATCGGCGACTTCCTGGAAGGCCGTTTGAATGGACTTCTCGTAGTTCGCCACACCGATGTCTTTCTGGATCTTCGAGTAGTCCAGGCTGGCGCGCAGGCTGCCGGCGTTGAAGATCGGCAGGTTGATCTGCGGCTGGAACAGCCAGGTGCCCGAACCGCCCTTGAACAGACCGGACAGGTCCGGGCTCATGGTCCCGGCGTTGGCCGTCAGGCTGATGCTCGGGAAGAACGCGGCCCGTGCGGCGCCGATGTTGGCGTTGGCGGCCTTGAGGTTGTATTCGGCCTGGAGGATGTCCGGACGACGTTGCAGCAAGTCCGACGGCAGCCCTGGCGGTACATCGGCCAGCAGTTCGTCAGACAACGGTCTGGCGGCGGGCAGGTTGGCCGGGATGCCGGTGCCAAGCAGCAGCACCAGGCTGTTTTCATCCTGGGCGACCTGGCGGGTGTACTTGGCCAATTGCGCACGGGCGTTTTCCACCGAGGTACGCGACTGCGCGAGGTCCAGCGCCGAGGCGACCCCCACTTCGTTGCTGCGGGCGGTGAGCTTGTAGCTCTCCTCGAACGCACCAAGGGTGTCCTGGGTGACTTTCAGCAGTTCCTTGTCGGCCTGCCAGGTCAGGTAGGCGTTGGCCACGCTGGCTACCAGGCTGATCTGGGTGCTGCGACGGCCTTCTTCGGTGGCGAAGTACTTCTGCAGGGCTTCTTCGCTCAGGCTACGCACCCGACCGAACAGGTCGAGCTCATAGGCGCTGATACCGACGGTTGCCGAGTAGGAGCTGTTGATGCCCGCCTGACCGGTTTGCGAGGAGTCGGCCGGAACGCGTTGGCGGCTACCGCTGCCATTGGCCGAAACGGCCGGGAACAGGTCGGCGCGCTGGATGCGGTATTGAGCCGCGAAGGCGTCGATGTTCAGGGCCGCGACACGCAGGTCTCGGTTGTTTTCCAGGGCGACCTGGATCAACTGCTGCAGCGCCGGATCATGGAAGAACTGCTTCCAGCCTTGTTCCACGGCGGCCTGGGCGGGCGCCTGGGCTGGCGAGTACGCCGGCCCCTGCGGGTATTGATCCGCCACTGGCGCTTGCGGCTGCTGATAATCAGGTATCAGCGAGCAGCCACCCAGTACGAAGGCGGCGACTGCCAGGGAGAGTAGCGACTTGCTCATTAGCCAGCCTCTTTAGGAGTTTCAGTGGCGTCGTCCTGGTCGGCGTTTTTACGCTGGCCCATGGACGACACGGTGACGAAGAACAGTGGGACCCAGAAGATCGCCAGCACAGTGGCCGTGATCATACCGCCAATCACCCCGGTACCGATTGCATGCTGGCTACCGGAACCCGCACCCGTGGAAATAGCCAGTGGTACCACACCGAGAACGAAGGCGAGCGAGGTCATGATGATCGGTCGCAGACGCATGCGGCAGGCTTCGATCGCCGCATCGCGCAAGCTGCGTCCCTGTTCGTGGAGTTCCTTGGCGAATTCGACGATCAGAATGGCGTTTTTCGCCGCCAGACCGATGGTCGTCAACAGACCCACCTGGAAGTACACGTCGTTGGACAGACCGCGCAGGCTGGTGGCCATCAGCGCACCGATGATCCCCAGCGGCACCACCAACATCACTGCGATCGGAATCGACCAGCTTTCATACAGCGCCGCCAGACACAGGAACACCATCAGCAGCGACAGGGCGTACAACGCCGGTGCCTGGGAGCCGGACAAGCGTTCCTCATAGGACAAACCGGTCCAGGAAATACCGACACCCGCCGGCAGTTTCT
Organism: Pseudomonas sp. MIL9; assembly: GCF_016887925.1. Lineage (NCBI taxonomy): Bacteria > Pseudomonadati > Pseudomonadota > Gammaproteobacteria > Pseudomonadales > Pseudomonadaceae > Pseudomonas > Pseudomonas sp. MIL9. The sequence goes on from NZ_JAFEHE010000003.1 coordinate 100,751, forward strand.
GGGCAATGGCTTCGACTTCGGCCATGGCTTCACCGGTGGAATAACCTGGCGCCGGGGCACCGAGGATCTCCATCGCTTCAACGCCGTTGTAACGGGCCAGTTTCGGCGAGCCGTAGATCCACTCGCCCTTGGCGAACGCCGAGAACGGAACCATGGTGCCGGTGCTGTTACGCACGTACCACTTCTTCAGGTCCTCCGGGCTCATGCGCGACCCCGGCTGGCCTTGCACGTACACCTTCTTCACCCGACCGCGGTCGATGAAGTCGTTGACGTAGCTACTGCCCAGGGCAATCGACAGGGTGTTGTTGATGTCGGCGATGGTGATGCCCAGGGCACTGGCCTTCTCGTCATCGATTTCCAATTGATATTGCGGTTCGTCGTTCAGGCCGTTCGGACGCACTTGCGACAACACTTTGCTTTGCGCGGCCATGCCGAGGAACTGGTTGCGGGCTTGCATCAGTTTTTCGTGACCGATACCGGCGCGATCTTGCAGGAACACGTCGAAACCGGTGGCGTTACCCAGTTCCAGTACCGCCGGTGGCGCGAAGGCGAACACCATGGCATCGCGGAACGTGAAGAAGTGCTGCTGGGCGCGGGCCGCGACCTTGAACACGTTGTTGTCGGCGTTACGTTCTTCCCATGGCTTGAGCATGATGAAGGCCATACCCGAGCTCTGGCCACGGCCGGCGAAGTTGAAGCCGGTCACGGTAAACACCGAGTTCACCGCATCCCCTTCACCGCCATCCTTGCCCGGACGCAGCAGGAACTCACGCATTTCGTCCACCACCACCTGGGTGCGCTGGGACGTCGAACCGGCCGGGGTCTGCACCTGGGCGAACAAGACGCCCTGATCCTCTTCTGGCAGGAACGCCGTTGGAATGCGGGTGAACAGCCAGATCATGCCAACCACAATCAGCAGGTAAGCCAGCAGATACGGTGCCTTGTGCGCCAGTATGCTGCCCACGCCTTGCTCGTAGCGGCGCACGCCTCGGTCGAAATTGCGGTTGAACCAGCCGAAGAAACCGCGTTTTGGCGTGCCATGCTCGCCTTTGGGAATCGCCTTGAGCAGGGTGGCGCACAGCGCCGGGGTGAAGATCAGGGCAACCATTACCGACAGGGCCATGGCCGAGACGATGGTGATCGAGAACTGCTTGTAGATCACACCGGTGGAGCCGCTGAAGAACGCCATTGGCAGCAGTACCGCCGAGAGCACCAGGGCGATACCGACCAGGGCGCCCTGGATCTGGCCCATGGATTTCTTGGTGGCTTCCTTGGGCGACAGACCTTCTTCGCTCATCACCCGTTCGACGTTTTCCACCACGACGATGGCATCGTCCACCAGCAAGCCGATGGCCAGGACCATACCGAACATGGTCAGGGTGTTGATGCTGAAACCGGCCGCCGCGAGGATGCCGAACGTACCGAGCAACACCACCGGCACAGTCATCGTGGTGATGACGGTGGCGCGGAAATTCTGCAGGAACAGGAACATCACCAGGAACACCAGCACGATCGCTTCGACCAGGGTTTCAACCACACCCTTGATCGACTCGGTCACCACCGGGGTGGTGTCGTACGGGAACACCACTTCCATCCCTTGCGGGAAGAACGGCTTGAGGTTGTCGATGGTCTTGCGCAGGGCTTTGGCTGTATCGAGGGCGTTGGCACCGTTGGCCAGTTTCACCGCCAGGCCGGAAGCCGGAGCGCCGTTGAACTGGGCGTTGATGCTGTAGTTTTCGCCACCCAGACCGACTTCGGCGACATCCTTGAGGCGAACCTGGGAACCGTCCTTGTTGACCTTGAGCAGGATTTTATTGAACTGCTCGGCGGTCTGCAGGCGGGTCTTGCCGATGATCGTGGCGTTCAGCTGCGTGTCGGGCAGGGCAGGCAGGCCGCCGAGCTGGCCGGACGAAATCTGCACGTTTTGCGCGGCAATCGCGGTTTTGACGTCGATCGGGGTCAGGTTGTAGTTGTTCAACTTGGCCGGGTCGAGCCAGATACGCATGGCGTACTGCGAACCGAATACCTGGAAGTCACCGACACCGGCCGTGCGCGAGATCGGGTCCTGCATGTTCGACACGATGTAGTTGGACAGATCGTCCTTGGTCATGCTGCCGTCGCGCGAGACCACGCCAATGACCATCAGGAAGTTCTTCACCGCCTTGGTCACGCGGATACCTTGCTGCTGCACTTCTTGCGGCAGCAGCGGGGTGGCCAGGTTCAGTTTGTTCTGGACCTGAACCTGCGCGGTATCGGAGTTGGTGCCTTGCTCGAAGGTCGCGGTGATGGTCATGGTGCCGTCGGAGTTACTTTCCGAAGACACATAACGCAGGTTGTCGATACCGTTGAGCTGTTGCTCGATCACTTGCACCACGGTGTCCTGCACGGTCTGCGCGGAAGCGCCCGGGTAGGTCACGGAAATGGCGATCGCCGGAGGCGCGATGCTCGGGTACTGGTTGATCGGCAGTTTGAGGATCGAGAGTGCCCCGACCAGCATGATCACCAGGGCAATCACCCAGGCGAAAATCGGACGGTCGATGAAAAATTTTGACATGAGTTACTCCCCTTTGCCGCCAGCGGCTTTATTAGCTGCCTGAGCGGGGGCCGGGTTCTTTGCGGCAACGTTGGTCGCTTCGCTGGCTTTGACTTCCACGCCAGGCTTGACGTATTGCAGACCTTCGGTGATCAACCGATCGCCGGCCTTCAGACCGTCTTCGACCAGCCATTGATTGCCGACGGTACGGCTGGCCTTGAGCTGGCGCAGTTCGACCTTGTTGTCGGGGCCGACGACCAGCGCGGTCGGGCTGCCTTTGAGGTCGCGGGTCACGCCCTGTTGCGGCGCCAGAATCGCCGCACTGTTCACGCCGGCCTGCAATTGGGCGTGCACGAACATGCCCGGCAGCAGCGTATGGTCAGGGTTGGGGAACACGGCGCGAAGGGTCACGGAACCGGTGGTCTGGTCAACCGAGACTTCGGAGAATTCCAGCTTGCCGTCCAGCTTGTACTGGCTGCCGTCCTCAAGGGTCAGCTTGACCTTGGCGGCATTGTCGCCAGCCTTTTGCAGGCGACCGCTTTCCAGTTCGCGGCGCAGTTCAAGCAGTTCGACCGAGGATTGCGTCACATCGACGTAGATCGGGTCCAGTTGCTGAATCACGGCCATGGCTTCGACTTGGCCGTTGCTGACCAGCGCGCCCTCGGTCACCGACGAACGACCGATACGGCCGGTCAACGGCGCGTAAACCTTGGTGTAGCGCACATTGATCTGGGCGCTTTGCAGCGCGGCTTCCGATTGCAGGCGGTTGGCCACGGCGGTGTCGTATTCCTGACGGCTTACGGCCTGCTCATCAACCAGTTGCCTGTAGCGGTCGGAGATCGATTTGGTCGAACGCAGGTTGGCTTCGGCGCTTTTGAGCGTCGCTTCATAGACCGACGGATCGATCTGGTACAGCTGCTGGCCGGCTTTGACATCGCCGCCTTCCTTGAACAGGCGCTTGAGAATGATGCCGTTGACCTGTGGACGGACTTCAGCGATGCGGAACGCACTGGTGCGCCCCGGCAAGTCCGAGGTGAGCGTAAACGTTTGCGTTTGCAGGGTAACGACGCCGACCTGAGGCGGTGGTGCAGCCGGGGCTGCCTCTTCCTTTTTACATCCGCTGAGCAATGATGCCAGGGCGATGGCGGCGACCAGAGCGGTAACAGCTGGCTTGAATTGCATGAAAATCCTCGGGTCAGGCGCGCAAGACACGCACAAGAAAAGATGGAAGGTTAAAAATGGATGCCGGGTGGATAAGTAGCTTGCTAAGGAATATACTTACGTTCATGGTTGTTTGTAAATACCTTGGCACTGTACCCGCACCGTTACAGACGCCGTTTAAAGGTTCGAATTGTTGGCCCGGGGACGATACCCAAGAGCGCTCGCCCTACTTTTATTCAGCTGATCGTCAAACATCGCTGAAGCATCCTGATTGAGGTTGTACTGCCATGGTCCGTCGTACCAAAGAGGAAGCTCAAGAAACGCGCAGCCAGATACTCGAAGCGGCCGAAAAAGCCTTTTTTGAAAGGGGCGTGGCGCGCACGACGCTGGCCGACATCGCGACCCTGGCCGGCGTCACGCGCGGGGCCATCTATTGGCATTTCAGCAACAAGGCGGACCTGGTTCAGGCCATGCTGGATACCTTGCATGAGCCACTGGACGAAATGGCCAAGGCCAGCGAGAACGAGGACGAACCTGATCCACTGGGCTGCATGCGCAATTTGTTGATTCATTTGTTTCATCAGATTGCCATGGACCCGAAAACCCGACGCATCAATGAGATTCTTTTTCATAAGTGCGAATTCACCGATGAAATGTGCGACCTGCGTCAGCAACGCGTGTCCGCCAGCCTCGACTGCAATGTGCGGATCAGCGTGGCGCTGAGAAATGCCGTGAATCGTGGGCAGTTGCCGGAAAACCTCGACACCGCCCGGGCGGCCATCAGTTTGCACGCCTATATCGATGGCATCCTGTACCAGTGGCTATTGGCCCCCGACAGCTTCGAACTGCACACCGAAGCCGAACGCTGGGTCGATACAGGGTTGGACATGCTGCGCCTGAGCCCCAGCCTGCGTAATTGAAACAAAATGCTTAATCGGTTCCGCGTGTGTCAACCATTGAAGCTACAGATGAACAGTTCTTCACCCGCTTTGCACTAATGGGGTGCTTTTATATACGTCCGTCCGCCCGGAAGACAGGTCGTCAGCGACGTAATTTGTAGGAATTTTGTGTCGATTCTGTGGGCGGTATGAGCACTTGGCATAAATCCAAAGCAAAACACCGCACTTTGTAAGAGCAAGCTTGCTCGCGATGGCGGTGGGTCAATCGACCGAAAATTGAATGTGATCGCCGACCTCAGACTGTCGTTCAGCTAATGGCTAATTGCACGGACTTGCCCACCCATTTGCATTCGACCTGACCAGTCATTTGCATCGGATTTGACCAGCACGATGCGTGGATATGAGCGGCAGAGATCGACCGATTCTGTTGAAAAAGTCGGCCATGGTTTGCGCATCAAAAAAGTACGTGCCCGAGATTGAAATCTTTACTTTTGGCAGAGGCTTCCGGACTCGGATTTCACGTAGCAGCGTGCAAACAAGGCGTTTTCACCAGTCAATGATCAGGCCGTTTGGGCAGACCGACTTTTTCAACAGAATCGACCCATAGGAGACGTTCATACCAGGGATGACAGATCCGTCTCCGCCGGGTGATTGCCATTGAATCTAAGCGTCAGATTCTTTTTCCGCCAGCCTGATGGCTGTAGTCATATGCGGTACAGCGTAGGTCTTGTACCAATGATTCATTCCTGCAATAGCTTTCTGAGCGGGTGCCGTGTCGGCTGCTCCAATCAATTCCGCACAAGCCTGCGCCATTGAGACAAGAATGCGGGCTGCTTCGGGAACGTAGGGAAGGTCATTTCCAGCTTCATGACGCTCACGAATGATCTGGTAGCGAACGTTTTCCGGGAGCGTCCAGGCACTGATTAAAAACTCCTGAACGGAGTAATCTACGCCTTTGATTTCTACGGTCGCGGAGCGATGTTCTTCATTGAATCCTGCCGTTTCGATTTGCTCACAGCTATCGATGACAGTGTTCATCATTTCTCGAATTTGTTGCCAATCAGTTTTCATTCGAACTCCTTTTCAATGTTGTCTTTCAGCAGGATACGTTGAGTGTGTTTCAGTGGACAGGTGAAAGGCAGCTTCTGGCCGATTCTGTTGAAAAAGTCGGCCATGGTTTCCACGGCAGAAAAGTACGCGTCCGAGATTGAAATCTTTACTTTGAGCAGAGGATTCCGTACTCAGATTTCGCGTAGTTGCGCGCAAAAAAGGCATTTTCAGCAGTCAATACGTGGACAGTCTGGAAGGACCGACTTTTTCAACACAATCGGCCGATTGCAGTCTGTCGCGAAGGGCTCGATTTGACTCACAGCGGACAGATCGACCCAATCTCGGGCCGATCTCTCGATGCCGATTAGAAACACCAGTTCTCAGCGTGAACGACACGACAGAATGGGCCCGCCAGGGTCGCATTGTGATGAACAACGATATTTTCGGCCTTCAAAGCAGGGGTGTCGGTGCAGGTATGACCATCGGCGATCAGTACTGCATCGAACCCAAGATCTCGTGCGGCGCGGCAAGTGCTGTCGACACAATACTGGGTCTTCATTCCAGCAATAACCACGCCTTGAGATCCACAAGCTTTTAGCCGATCGGCCAAGTCAGTCATGGCGAAAGCGTTGGGTCGGCTTCTTTCGAAGATCATTTCGTCGCCTTGTAGCAGCAGTTCCTGCACCAATTGCGTCAACGGGCTTCCAGGTTCGATAGGCGAGCCAGGCGGACCTACGTGGCGAGCAAGAAAAATTGGCGCGCCTGCCCTGCGGGCATCGCTCAACAGGCTATTCAAAGTGTTTAGCAGCGCTTCGCCAGCCCATGGTTTATCCGGGCCATGAAACAATCCAACCTGCATATCGAGAATCAACAGTGCATACATAGTGCTTTTCCTTGCGTTTGGACCAGCGACACAAGGGCAAAAGAAAAGGCCCTATCCATCGCTGGCGGGCCTTTGAAGTTCGTGCGTTATTGGCTCACGACACCTCTCACGACCCGCCTCGGGCGGTCGTGGTAGTGGTGGTTGAGGCAATGCGTGGCTGATTCATAGAGCTGACAGTATCTGCATGGGTACCTGGTTGGCAAGTGAGCACTACGAGCGTGAAGACTGATTCAAGTATCGATCATTGAGGTCCGCTTTTGGCCGTTCTCTGCCAATGATGGTTACAACGCGTGCTGGTCAAATCCGATGCAATCGCTGGCCAGAACCAATGCAAGTGACTGCTCAGGTCGCATGCAAACGGGTAGTCAAGGGGTGCGCAATTTCGCAGCTGAAAAAGCCGCGTTCTTACGCGGCTTTATTACGCCCATGAGACGTCCCTATTGCGTTTCGTCCATGCGCTCACGATCAGCCTCTCGATCCAGTACCTTCGCCACATCATCGATCACCGCTTTGCTCATCGCAGTCAGGTAATGGGCGGCCCAGGCGTGGCGGTCGGTGTCCTTGGCGTAGGCGGCGTCGACGGCGAGCTCCTTGGCGAGGAAGAGCAGATTGGAGGCCTGGGCTAACGCGTCGGCGAGGGGCACGCCGCGGCTGACATGAAACAGCGCCTGGTTTGAGCAGTAGATGAAAGGGGTGAAGCCGATGGTTTTGAGTTCTGAGGGATCGATTGGATTGGTTTTAGCCATGGTGTAACTCCTAAGCTTGAGGAGCCGCCACGTTCGTTTCCAAGCGAATGGGTGGCAGCTGTGCGCAGGTTGGAAAACCGGGAGCAAAGGAAAACCGGCACGTCCGAAGACGTCCCACGCACAGCCGCCATGACACAGAATTGCAGCCGCCATACGACTGCGCTCATGTTGGGCACGTTGTTGCAATTTGCTCGACGGGTTTCCAAGCCCGATCGCTGAATGGGTCAGCGACGTCCGGAGACTATCCCGTCAAACAAAAGCGCAACAAGGCATCAAAGTGCCCAAACGCAAGATTCGGAGTTTGCCTACAAGGTCCTACGGCGTCATCCGATATTGCGGTTTCGTAATTAAACGAAACTAAACGTCAGGCACAAACAAACCGCACGAACTTCACTCTTCGGTGAAGTAGTCCGAATCGAGCTGTTTGATCTCGTAAACCTGCTTCACGTTGCAGCCCAAATTGTTTTCGACCATCAAGCGAGCCAACTCCACGCCATCGATCAGCACCACTTTGATATCCAGGCCGAGCGCCGCTTCACGAGCGCCGGGGGAAAACTCTGAGGTGGTGATGAATACGCCTTTGCGGGCGCGCTGGCGGGTGAGAGCGCCAATGAACTTGTCGATCTCCGGGCGGTGCACCGTGTTGCTCCAGCGTTTGGCTTGCAGGTAAATCACGTCCAGACCGAGCTTGTCTTCCTTGATGATGCCGTCGATGCCACCGTCGTTGGTCTGCTGCGTGGCACGACCGGCCTCCTTGCGGGAACCGCCGTAACCCATGGCAATCATTAGATCGACCACTAATTGCTCGAAGAACGTCGGCGAAGCACCACGTACCTGGGCGAGCAATTCGTCAGCCAGTGACTGGGACAAGGCTTGATGCGCCTGGGCCAGTTGTTCATCCGGGGTGATGTCGCCCACGGGCTCGGCTTGCACCGAAGGCGCATCGTTGTCGGGCCGCGCACCATGAAACGCGCTGAACTCCGGATACCGTTTGAGCCAACCCACGGTGATCCGCTGAGGCCCGGTTTGCAGCGCTTCACGGCCACGCTCGGTGATTTGCACCAGGCCTTTGCTCGGGATGCTCAGCAAACCGGCCTTGTTCAAGTAGGTGCGTGCCCAGCCAATGCGGTTGTTGATGACCGTCTGCTGTCCTGACGGCAGCATTTCATGGCGTTCAAGATCGCTCAGTTGAAACTGCTCGGCGAGCCGCTCACGCAGGGCCTTGAGGCTGATGGGCGTGCCATCGGCAACTTCGGCCAGGACGGGGCGCATGACGGACTGGAAATCGGGAATGGCCATGAACGCTTCCTTTCTTAAATTCAGACCGACGCCTTGCGGCCACGTTTTGCCTTGGGCGCGGCGGCGCGCTGGGCCTTGATGCGTTCCAGCAGCACGCTGGCCGGTTCGTCGTTCGGGTCTTGTGGGACCAGTTCGCCACGGAAAGCTTTGGCCAGGATGCTTTGGGTCAGGTGGTCGATACGGGTTTTGGCCGAGGCGACTTTGGCTTCCAGTTGGTCGGCGAAGGCGAAGAGTTGTTCGACTCGGCGGACGATTTCGGTTTGTTCTTCAGGAGGTGGAATCTGAATCGGTAACGAAAGCAGTGCTCCTTGTGTCAGCTTCGCTCGACCTGTGGTGCCAGTGAGCCACGGGAGTACGTTGTAGTGCATTAGAGCAAAACATAAATAATCACGACTAACTAGATCATGAGCCCGCAGAGCATGAACATGGTTGTTTACCCAGCATTTTCCGGAGTATTTGTATGCGATTGGTTTTTCTCGTCCATAGAATGTTTCATCCTCCGTCACCAGAACTAGGTCATCGTCAAAGATGTACTCGTCGACGCGATCTACTTCACCGTTTGCACCGAAATACGGGTATAGCCCCTCACCATTGCTCCTGAGCTCTTTCTTTACTGGAACTCGCATACTGTCCAAGCACTCAGCAAAGCTGGACACGCTGGCGATGACCCAGCCCTCTGGGGAGACTACATCTCGTTTCTCTAGATCCGGGGCTACCGGTTCTTTGAATTTTAAGTTTGGTTTTTCTCGACGCGCCTTAATTATGCGTTTTAGATAAGCGTCTGCGCTTTCTACAACTACCTCACTTTTTTCGCGCCATTTCTCTGTCAAGCGGCCGGAAACCGACGCGGAAAGGACAGACTTCCGAAAACGTTTGAGCAGGATGGGGATAGCGTCGATGCGTGCTTTGAGGGTATCGACTTGAGCCAGTAGTTCATCGAGTTTTTGGGCGATGCGGGTTTGCTCTGCTGCAGGTGGAACCGGAACGGAGTAGCTTTCAACAAACTGTCTTGGTACGCGGCGCAGTCCTACTGCGCCGGTCATATTTGATGCGCCGTCATGCATGAACCCGCGACTTTTAACTAATGCCAGCAGATATTTTGCTGAGACCTCTTCACTGCTCGGGCGCAGTACAAAAAATTCGCTGCTTCCAGCACCAATACCATTAGGCAGGCCCTCAACAAACGCCGCTTTTCCGTTTTCAAAGCAAGGCGTCACCTTGGCAAAAATCACGTCGCCACTTTTAAAATTTGTGTAGGCCTTCTTGATTTCGCCCCAGTTGCGAGTCTCAAAACGCAGCTTGTCGCGGAAGTTGGTCGGGGCATGGGACATGGGCACAAAACCTGCTGCCAAGTGATCGTCGAAGACCTGCTTGGGGTTTATGTAGGCAAGGTCGTTAATACAGGCAGTTGCCCAACCCTTCGGCAACTCACTCATCCCCAACCTCCTGAGCCACCACCAACCCCATCACCTCAGCCATCAACTGCTTCTGCGCCGCCACTTCGTCCCCAGCCCCCAGCGCCTTCATCAGCTCTTCCAGCTCATGCAACGCTTCGGTCAACTCAGCCATCGCCTCACCTGCCAGCACTTCCGGCGCCGGCAAGTCGTTGGCATCCAGACTGTCCGCATCCTTCAGCCAAGTGATATCCAGCGAATCCCCACGTTGTGCAATGTCATCGCGGGAAAAAACCCGGAACCGACTCAGCTCACCAACGCCCTCAACATTTTCGGCACGTGGGCTATTGCCATTGGCATCCACCCCGTATGCCTCTTCGAAAGGCTTGAGATGGGTAGCACCAAACGGTGTGCGCTTACCAAAACTTGGCATGTTGCTACGCAAGTCATAAACCCAAACACGCTGCGTGCAGCCCTGATCCTGACGCGGGTTTTCGGCCGTGCCTTTCTGGAAAAACAGCACGTTGGTCTTCACGCCTTGGGCGTAAAAGATGCCGGTGGGCAGGCGCAGAATCGTGTGCAGGTTGCACTTGTCCATCAGGTCGCGGCGCACGTCAGTACCGACGCCGGCTTCGAACAGGACGTTATCCGGCAACACCACGGCAGCCCGGCCACCGGGTTTGAGGCCGCGGTAGATGTGCTGCAGGAAGGCCAGTTGTTTGTTGCTGGTCTTGTAGGTCAGGTCGTCACGGGTCGGGCCGCCGCCGCCCTTGGCGGTGCCGAACGGTGGGTTGGAGAGGATCACGTCGACTTTTGGCAGGTTGGCCCCGGTTTGGCCGAGGGCGTTGCCCAGGTGCACCACGCCTTCCTCGTCACCTTCCATGCCGTGCAGCAGGGTGTTCATCAGCGCCAGGCGACGGGTGCCAGGCACCAGTTCCACGCCGACGAAGGCACGGTTGCGCTGGAAGCTGCGTGCCTTTGCATCGAGGTCGTAATGGTCGTCGGTTTGGCTTTTGATGTAGGCATCGGCGGCAATCAGAAAGCCTGCGGTGCCAGCGGCCGGGTCTTGAATAACTTCACCCGGCTGAGGCTTGATGCAGTTGATGATGCTGTCGATCAGCGGGCGCGGGGTGAAGTACTGGCCGGCACCGGATTTGGTTTCGCTGGCGTTCTTTTCCAGCAGGCCTTCATACAGGTCGCCGAGGCCATCGCGGCGGGCGCTGAACCAGTCGATGCCGTCGAGGCTTCTGATCAGTTGCTCCAGGTGGCGCGGCTCTTTCAGGCGCGTCTGGGCATCGGCGTAGATGGCGGCGATCAACGGGTCGGTGTTTTGCCCCAGGTCGAGCAGCATCTGCCGGTAGTGGTTGAGCAGGTTCAGGCCGGACTTGCTGTTCAGGTCTGGCCAACGCGCGCCTTCGGGCAGCTTGTGGCTGAAGTTGTCGTTGTTCTGAACCTGTTCGAATTCCATCTTGATGAACAGCAGCAACACCAGTTCGGTGACGTAGTCGCTGTAATTGATGCCGTCGTCACGGAGGACGTCGCAAAGGTTCCAGAGCTTCTGGACGATGTCGCTGTTGGTCATGGTAGCGCTCTAAACAATGGGGTGGGCGATGACGCTCAGGCAGCTGATGTCGTCATCGGTGGGCGGGGCGGGCACGTGGCCGTCGCGCAAAAACAGTGGTTGGGTCCGGGGGCATAAGCCGGCCCAGAAGCCATCGCTCGCCAGTAACCAGTGTCGGTTCGGGCGGGCAGGCCAAACGTTGATCTCAGGGTTGCTCGGGCGCCGGGCGCTGAAGCAGCGGGTCAGGCAGTGACGCGATGAGTCCAGGGCAATCTGCGCCGGGGTCAGGTCACGCTGCCAATTGGGTGCGCAATGTACAGCACTCAGCCAGTTGATTTCACTGTCCTGATCAATGACGCCCAGGCAGCAGTCACCTTCGTGAATCGAGATTGCTGCATCGGGGAGCAGCTCGCCCAGGCGCAGGCGACAAATGACTTCGTCTTGTGGCGATTGCGTGAAGCCTTTTTGCTTGAGCTGTGTCACCAGTGTTTGCCACTGGGCATAGCCGGTCAGGTGCACCACCAGGTCGACATCGTCGGTGTAGCGCACGTCTTCCCGGGTGAATTCGTCGGTCAGCAATAAGGCGGTGGTGCAACCGCCGACAAAGGCGACCTCTTGGCACAGGTCTTCGCCGAGCGCCTTGGCCACGACTTCGAGCATCTGGATGTTCTGTGTACGGCTCATGGTTGAAGAATCTTCTCGCGCAGCAATTGGTTCGCCAGATTGGCTTCACGGGCGTTACCCAGGCGAACGGCATCGATCAGTGCCAGGTACTCATACAAGCGCGGGTCTTTTTTGACGGCGCCCGGTACGGTCTTGAACAGTGGCGTGATGGACTGCCCCTTGCGAGTGCCGTAGGCGTCAGGCCAGACGTAGATCAAATCGCCACCGCTCATCAACTTGTCCTGTAAAACAGGGGCGGAAAAGCTGGTCGGGATACCGCGGACAATTTCGGCGGGTTTGACCGGGAAGACATAGCGCAAGCCATGCTCGATAAAGCCCAACAGGGCTTTGCTGTTGACCTGGAGGAAATGGGAGCGAGGGTCCAGGCGCAGTAATCCGATCTCCAGGCAGCGTTTCAACGCTGCGCCGACCTCGGTTTTGCTGATACCCAGCGAGGCTTGCAGGGCGCGAACAGAGTAGCTCTCGTGATGGACTGGCGGATCTTGTTCCGAGTCGTCCTCCCAGCCTTGCCAGTCGTCCAGGCGGTCGGTATCGCTGAGCTTGGCCAGTGCTTCAATTTCGCTGTCGAGCTGTTGCTGTGACCGCTGGCGCTGCTCCAGGCAGATCAGTTTGATCAGCAACAGTATGTCTTGACTCTTCATGTGGCCTCAGCTAGCAACTGTCCTCTGTCCTGGGACTGAGGACAGTTAAAGCATTTCTGCTCAATGGCTGTCAACTGGCTCAGCCGACCGCTGGCCACAGGTTGTCGTTCAGGGCTTCCAGCACTTCGTCCAGTTTGCCGCCGAGGTAATCATTCAGGTTCTTGATACCCCCGTCGTTCGAGAAAGCTTCTCTGACTTGCTGCTTATCAATGACCACTTCATGCACCAATTGCTTGGCTAAACGATCCAGCCATTTGCGTTGAACGGGCGTCCACGGTTGAAGCGTATAGATTTTCTGCATGGCGTTCGCCACGCGCTGGTCGAAGGGCAGCAAGGCTTCGCCAATGGCGGCCTGGCGGATATAGCCAATGATGCTGGCGGCGATTTCCTGATTGGTCTGATTACGCCAGGCGCTTTTCAGGCTGACTTCGCTGAAGCCATGTTGATCCAGCAACAAGCGCACATTGCGCAGTTGCTCGCGTGTCAGGTCCTTGGGTCGATTGACCACCACGCCCAGCGCAGTGGATTGGTTGAGTTGGCTGTGGACGAAGTCGTGGAAGCTTTCGAGGTAGTCCTGGGGTTTCTGATAGGCGCCGTAGCTTTGCTCACGCACGAGCAACTCATCGCTGTGGGTGGAAATGATCGGGTAGTTTTCCGAGCCCAGCAACGTGCTGACGGCATTCAATTGGGTCAGCAACTGGCTATGCTCGCGAACGAACTCGGCCGCCTGTCTCGGCCCCAGATCATGCAGGTGTTTGTGCAACTGCGCGGGTTCCACCCCCCAGATGTCCTGCAACTCTTCGAGCTTTTTCTTTAGCGTGGGTTTGGTTTCAGCTTTGTGATCGGCTTTGCGCAGAATCCGCATGATGCGCTGGCTGAGTACATCGAGCACATCGTGGGCGTGGCTGCTGTCCTCCTGGTTGCCGGGCGCGTCATGACTGGCATCGCTGGTGAGTTCGCTGACCAGTTGCTCCAGCGAGACATTGGGGTTTTTCACCAGCGGTTTCATGGTGTCCACGGCTTCGAGGCTGGCGTAGAGGTCGACGGGGTCGTAGATGCGGAAAACCGTTTTGCCAATCTCGTCGCAACGCCTCGTTGCACGGCCTTTCATCTGTTCATAGAGAATGCGTGAGCGCACCCGGCGCATGAACACCAGATTGCAGATGGTCGGCACGTCGATACCGGTGGTCAGCAGATCGACGGTGATGGCGATGCTGGGGAGCGGTTCGTTTTTGTACTTGCGGATCAGTTGTTCAACCTTGTCGCTCTGGCCTGTGATGATTTGCACTGTCGCCTGGTTGTATTGCTCGCCGTAAACAGCTTTAAAGGCGTCGTTTAGCAGGTTTTTCACCCGTTCGGCATGGGCCTGATTGACGCAGAAGACCATGGTCTTTTCTTCGCCGAAGGGGTCCAGCTCATTGGCCAGGGCATCGCAGATGACTTTGTCAAAGGCAGGCGTGATCACGCGGCGGTTGAACGACTCAATGTTGAAGTTGAGTTCGTCCTCGAGCTCGGCGACATCGACTTCCCCAGTCTGGGTATCGATGACACTGACCGATTGTCCCTTGTCAAAGTGGATGCCGTGCTTGCTCAGTTGAGTTTCGTAGCGGATCGGCGGTTCGTGGTCGATCAGCCAGTCATCGGCCACGGCTTCGCGGTAGCTGTAGGTGAAGACCGGCTTACCGAAAATTTCGCTGGTGTGTTTGGCCGGGGTGGCCGTCAGACCAATTTTGCAGGCGTCGAAATAATCCAGCACGCGTCGGTACTGTGAGAGGTACTGATTGTGATCGCGCACCGCCAGTTCGCCCTCGCTCATTTCCTGATCGAGGGTATAACCGCGGTGGGCTTCGTCGACGATGATGCAGTCGAACTCACCCACCGAAGGCGGCGCGTCAGAGCGGAAAATCCGGCTAACCATGGCCTGTACGGTGGCCACCTGGATGCGGGTTTCCGCCTCGGCGGCCATGTCGCCCAACTCTTTGATGTCATAAATCTGGGCGAGGGTGTGGTTCTGCTCGAGGGTGGTGTCGTTGAACGAGTCGATCGCTTGTTGGCCGAGGGCGCTGCGGTCGACCAGAAACAAAATGCGTTTGAAGCGTTCAGTTTTCAGGAAGCGGTACATCAGGCCAATGATGGTGCGGGTTTTACCCGTGCCCGTTGCCATGGCCAGCAGGCAGTCGCGTTGGTTATTGGCCAAGGCTTGTTCGACGGCGTGAATGGCCTTTTCCTGATAGTCGCGCAATTTCAGGTAAGTAAAGCCTTCTTCCTTGAGCTTGGCTTCGGCCTCCTCACGGCTGCGCTTGAGCAGTTCGAGCAAATCATCAGGCTTATGGAAATCTTGCAGCGGTCGGGCGGTGTTGGCCGGGCTGCGCAGATCCCGGAACCAGGTGCCGGATTGCTCGGCCAGTTGCTTGATGAACGGGCGGCCGTTGCAGGCAAAGGCAAAGGGCACCTGGAAATGTTTCCCTTCACCGTCGTTCCAGGCCGTGGCGTGACCGGACAGCAGCCAGGGTTTTAGCTGGTCCTGGGCGAATTTGAATTCGCGTGAATAACGCTCTGCCTGGGGAATGCGGTCGGCAACATTGACGCGTTTACGCTTGGCTTCAACGATGGCCACCGGCGTCAAACCGGCAAACAGGACGTAGTCGGCATCAGCCTTTGGAATGCTGGTGGGCCACTCGGCGATGGCTTTGTTCTTGCCCTTTTCGGGGCGAGCGCCTTTGGCGTACGTCAGGTCGAGGGAGTCTGCTTCCCAGCCTGCATCGACCAACTGTTGATCAATGAGAATTCGGGTGAGGTCTTCGCTCAGGTCGAATTTTTTACTGGCCCGCATGGTGCGGTGCATGACCTGTGAAGAGGCCTGCGGCTGGGTTAGCAGCTGAATTTGCAGGTCTTTGATGCGTTGCTCGTGCTCGATGCGCAACTTCGCCAATTCGGCTTCATGTTGTTTGGCTTGCTGCTGATGGAGGCGCGATTCGGCGTCCATTTGCTCCGCGAGAACGGCGTACTCTTCAGCCTCACGCTTAATCAAGTCAGCCAACTGCTGGTTGTTTTCAAGTTGCTGGCTGGACTCGCTCAACTTGGTTTTCAGCAGCTCAATCTGGTTTTGTAGGTCGCGCAGTGGCGTGCTGGGGTCTTGCGGATTGACAAAGGGGCCGGGGCTGAACTTATCGCCTAGTTTGCCGAATGATTGGTGGTACCAAATGGCCAGGGCACGGGCAACTCTAAGCCCGTCCAATGCTTCACGGTGTTGAGTACGAAATTGGTGAGTGGCTTTATTGCCTTCGGTGCGCAGCGTGTGAAAAAGGTTGCGAATTTTTTGATCGAGCTGGATGTCGCGGCTTAATTTGTAGAGCAGGTCGGACTGTTTGGTATTGGCATCGAACTCAATACCGGCACGGCTGGCCAGGTCTTGAGCCAAAGCCTCGCCCAACTGACGCAACTTGATAAGGGTGGTATTGGGATCGCTGGAAAAGATCTGTTCGGCCGTGGTCGCCAACTGCAGGAATATGGGGTCATGTTCCTGGAGAAAGGAGAAATTACTGTTCGCGGCCATGGTCATTCCTATGCATGCTGATCCCTTAATGCGCGTCTTTGCATTTATTGCGCAAAGTTACGTGGAGCTTACCCAAGATGAAGCAGCTTTGACCATGGCTTGGCAGCGTTTGATCAGGCAGGGCATATGTTTGCGCAACAAAAAGCCCCAACTCTTACAAGTCGGGGCTTTTGCATTTTCAACGGCTGACCATTACAACGTCGGGTAGTCGATGTAACCCACCGGGCCTTTGCCGTAGAAGGTTTCCGGATGTGGCTCGTTCAGCGGCGCGTCGGCCTTCAGGCGTGCCGGCAGGTCCGGGTTGGCAATGAACGGTACGCCGAAGGCGACGGCGTCAGCCTTGCCGGCGGCCAGCCAGGCGTTGGCGCTGTCCTTGGTGAAGCGTTCGTTGATGATGTACGGGCCGCCGAAGGCTTCCTTGATTTGTGGGCCGAGGCTGTCGGTGCCTTCTTTCTCGCGCGAGCAGATAAACGCGATGCCGCGCTTGCCCAGTTCGCGGGCCACGTAGGTGAAGGTTTCGGCCAGGTTGTCGTCGCCCATGTCATGGGAGTCGGCACGTGGCGAGAGGTGTACACCGACACGGCCGGCGCCCCAGACTTCGATCGCGGCATCGGTCACTTCCAGCAACAGGCGCGCACGGTTTTCCAGGGAGCCGCCGTAGTGGTCGGTGCGCTGGTTGGTGCTGCTTTGCAGGAACTGGTCGAGCAGGTAGCCGTTGGCGCCGTGGATTTCCACGCCGTCGAAACCGGCGGCCTTGGCGTTCTCGGCACCGACGCGGTAGGCGTCGACGATATCGGCGATTTCAGCGGTTTCCAGGGCGCGCGGGGTCGGGTAGTCGGACAATGGGCGAACCAGGCTGACGTGACCTTTTGGCTGGATGGCGCTTGGCGCGACCGGTTTTTCGCCGTTCAGGTACGACTCATGGGAGATCCGGCCGACGTGCCACAGTTGCAGGAAGATCTTGCCGCCGGCGCCGTGGATCGCTTTGGTGACGTTGGTCCAGCCGCGTACCTGATCGTTGGACCAGATGCCCGGGGTGTCCGGGTAGCCGACGCCCATCGGCGTGACCGAAGTGGCCTCGCTGAGGATCAGGCCGGCGGAGGCGCGTTGTACGTAGTACTCGGCCATCAGCGCGTTCGGCACACGGCCTTCGTCGGCGCGGCAGCGGGTCAACGGGGCCATGATGATGCGGTTGGACAGTTCCAGGTCGCCCAGTTTGATCGGATCGAAAATAGTCGTCATTAATTAAAACCCTCGTGAGGTAATAGTGAATCAGTGGGTAGCAGGAGCCAGTTCGGGATTGCCGCTCTGGCGGAAAGTGATCAGGGTCGCCAGCAGGGCGAGCACCGCCAGCGCCGCGGCGGCGAGTGGCACGCTGGTCAGGCCGAACCCGTGGGCAATCACGCTGCCGCCCACCCAGGCGCCGAGTGCGTTGCCAACGTTGAACGCGCCGATGTTCAGGGTCGACACCAGGTTCGGCGCAGCCTTGCCGTAGGTCACCACGTTGACTTGCAGGGCCGGTACGGCGGCGAAACACGCGGTGGCCCAGAGGAACAGGGTGATTTCGGTGGGGATCAGCGCGACGCTGGTCCAGGTCAGTACGGTGGAGACCACGGCCATGGCGATGAAGACGCCGATCAGCGTTGCGGCCAGGCCTTTGTCCGCCAGCTTGCCGCCGATGATGTTGCCGACGGTCAGGCCCAGGCCGATGAGCATCAGGCTCCAGGTCACGCCACGGGGCGAGACGCCGGTGACTTCGCCCAGCAGCGGCGCGACGTAGGTAAAGAGGGTGAACACCGAGGCGGCGAACAGCACGGTCATGCTCAGGGATAACCAGATGCCGGCGCCTTTGAGGGCACGCAGCTCGGCACGCATGTCGAGTGTTTCTTCATCGCGCTTGGCCGGCAGAAAACGAATCAGGCCGATCAGCGCGATCACACCGATGACCGTCACCGCCCAGAAGGTCGAGCGCCAGCCAGCTTCCTGACCGAGCGCGGTGCCCAGCGGCACGCCGAGGACGTTGGCCAGGGTCAGGCCGGTGAACATCAAGGCCACGGCCGATGCACGTTTGTTCGCTGGCACCAGGCCCGCCGCCACCACCGAGCCAATGCCGAAGAAGGCACCGTGGCACAGCGCCGTCACCACACGGGCGAGCATCAGCAGGTTGTAGTCACTGGCCACCGCACACAGCAGGTTGCCGATAATGAATATGCCCATCAACGCCACCAGCGCAGCCTTGCGCGGCAGTTTGGCGGTGGCCAGTGCCATGAACGGCGCACCGATGGCCACGCCCAGGGCGTACCCGGTCACCAGCCAGCCGGCACCGGGGATCGACACACCGAGGTCGGCCGCCACGTTGGGCAGCAAGCCCATGATGACGAACTCCGTGGTGCCGATGGCGAAGGCGCTCAAGGCCAGGATGAGTAGTGAGAGGGGCATGGTTTAAATCCTTTTGGGCTGGCTGACGTTCGGGGGCGTAGAGAATTGGTTTTCCCGCCCCCGGGGTCAGAGCTCTTTGCTGAAGGTCTTGAGGAATTCCTGAATGGTTTCCTCGTTGCGCTTGAAGAAATGCCACTGGCCGACTTTGCGGCTGCTGATCAGGCCGGCGCGTTGCAGGGTCGCCAGGTGCGCGGACACCGTGGACTGCGACAAGCCGCAACGTTGATCGATCTGCCCGGCGCAAACGCCGTGCTCGTTGCTGTGGGTCTGGTCTGGAAATTCGACGTCCGGGTCTTTGAGCCAGTGCAGGATTTCTCGCCGTACCGGGTGCGCCAGGGCTTTTATTATTTCGTCGAGATTGAGGGTCATGGGTGTGGGCTCGTGATGATTAAAACGCTATATCGCGATGGGGCGAACTTTAAATCGGTATTTCGCGATATACAAATATGATTTGGCTCTGACCAACTCACATTTCGGTATATCGAGTTATAACGATACGTTGGTGTGTAGATACAAGGGGCAGTGCTAAGCTGCGACCATGAACTATCTCGCACATCTTCACCTCGGTGGCCAGCGTCCCGGTCAACTGCTCGGCAGTCTGTATGGCGATTTCGTCAAGGGACGGCTGCAAGGGCAGTTCGATCCGGAGATCGAAACGGCCATCCAGCTGCATCGCAGCATCGACGTGTTCACCGATCGCCACCCGTTGGTGGACGCTTCGTTGTCGCGGTTTTCCCTGACGCGCAGACGCTATGCCGGGATCGTCCTCGACGTGTTTTTCGACCACTGCCTGGCGCGGGACTGGGCGCTCTACGCCGATCGGCCACTGGAGCATTTCACTTCGGACGTGTACCGGGTGTTGTCCAGTGAACGGCAGTTGCCCGAACGGCTGGCGAAAATCGCACCGCACATGGTGGCCAATGACTGGTTGGGGTCTTACCGGGAGTTTGAGGTGCTGGAGCAGGTGTTGCGGGGGATTTCCCGGCGCTTGACCCGGCCTGAGGAACTGGCCGCCGCGATGCAGGAATTGCGGGTTTTGTATGAGCCGTTGAGCGAGGATTTCCGCTTGTTCTATCCGCAGCTTCAGGATTTTGCCCAAGCCAATGTGGGAGCGAGCTTGCTCGCGATGAGACCATAGCCGTCACCATTGCGGTGTCTGTTAGATGGCTATCGCGAGCAGGCTCGCTCCCACAGGGGATCTTTGTTCAGGCTGCGATGGCGGGGCGCATCGGGACCGGTTGTGTTTCCGGAATCGCCCCAAACAACGCCTTCTGCACCGCCTGCTGTGCCTCGAACGCCAGCGCCGCGCGTTCGCGACCTTCGCAAGCGATTGGCTTGAGCAGATGAATTTCGACTTGCCCCCGGTCGTTGGCAAACAAACGCATCAGGTGCGACAGCAAATCATCTTCGCCAATGAACGGTGCCAGCAGGCAAGGCTCACCGTCACGCACATAACGAATCGCCACCGGTTGCAGCGCCACCTCGGAATCAATGGCCGCCGACAACAAGCGACCGTGAAAGGTGCGCAGCGAACGGCCATCGGTGGTGGTGCCTTCCGGGAACATCAGCAGCGGGTGTGCCTGCTCCAGGTGGCGAGTCATCTGTTTGCGGATCAACTGGCTGTCGCCCGAACCGCGACGGATGAACAGGCTGCCGGCCTTGGCCGCCAGCCAACCCGCCACCGGCCAGGTCCGCACTTCGGCCTTGGACAGGAACGACAACGGCGTGAGCATCCCCAGCAACGGGATGTCGGTCCAGGACACATGGTTGCTGACCCAGAGCATCGACGTCTTCGGCAATTCCCCTTGTACCGTCACGTCGAAGGGCAGGGCGTTGCTCAGGCGCGCCATGAAAAAACGCGACCAGCGCTGACGGCGCTCCATCGAATGCGCCATGCCCAGACGCTCGAACACTCCGAACACGGTGGCCATGCTCAGGCCGAGCCCGACCACCAGCAGCACCCGTGCGATTCGCGCGTACACGCGCAACCGACGCATCACACAGCCGCCTTGAAGTGTTTGGCGTAACGCGGGCACAGCTCATCGCGCTTGAGCAGGATGAACACGTCGGCGACCTGGAAGTCTTCGTCCCAGCACGGCTCGCCGCAGATTTTCGCGCCCAGGCGCATATAGGCCTTGAGCAGCGGGGGCATTTCGGCGATCACGTTCGATGGAATATCCAGGGTCGGCAGCGGTTTTTTCGGTTCGGCCCGCAGGTGCTCGGTGCACAGGTAGCGTTCGCGCAGGCGCTGCATGATCGCGTGGGCCTGAATCCCGCCGTCCTGCATCGGAATGCTCGCGCAACCCATCAAGTAGCTGTAGCCACCCTGGTTCAGCACTTCGGCCAATTCGCTCCAGAGCACGGCGATGGTGCCGCCGTTGCGGTAGGCCGGGTCGACGCAGGTGCGGCCGATTTCCAGGATCGGGCCTTGCAGATGGATCAGGCCGTGCAGGCTGAATTCTTCTTCGCTGTAAAACCTGCCCAGGCTGCTGGCGGCGGTGTGATCGAGCAAACGAGTGGTGGCCACCAGGCGCCCGGTGTTGAGGTCACGCACGCCGATGTGGGCGCAGTGAACATCGTAGTCATCCATGTCCAGACCCAGTTCCGCGCCCTTGAGTGTGGCGTTGAATTCGCCGCTGAACACGTTGAAGCGCAGGGCCTGGGCTTCCTGAAGAGCCTCGATGCCGACCAGGCGTTCGGCTTGCAGGCGGCGTTCGTTGCCGGTGTCGCTGATGCGGGCGATCTGAGTCATGGCGAATCTCCGTGCGGGCTGTTCACTCGTCTTTGGGTGCAGCCGGTCGACTTTCTTTATGCAGCCGTGTTGTGCAAAGTCAGGCTATGTAGCGCCGGTGTCATCGCCGTTAAGCTTTGGTGATGCTTATATGACAGCCCACGAGGAGCCTCTTATGCCCTGGCAAAACCTGTTGATTCGCCGCGATCGCTTGCCCGCCAACCCGGACCTGGGTGAGGGCTTCGCGACCTTGTTGCACCTCTTGGGCGCGGTCACGCCCTTTGATTTGGCGGTGGCGGGGGGGCGGATGATGGCGACCCCGGGGCTGGCATTTCTGGTGGGGTATCAAGCAGCCTTGCGCATGTTGTGGCCGAGCGCGCCGTTGAGCCTCGGCGCGTTATGCGCCACTGAGCAACGCAGCCTGCGAGTGGCGGACATGCAAACCCGTCTGCACGATTTGCGCTTGAGCGGGCGCAAGGATTTTGTCACCGCTGGCGATGCCGCCGACTGGCTGTTGATCGCTGCGCGCAGTGAGGCCCCCGGCGACGATCCGTGCCTGAGCCTGGCGGTGGTCTATCCCGATGAGCCGGGCGTGCGAGTGGAAAAACTGGCTCCGATCCCGTTGATGCCGGACATCAGCCATGGCCGGGTGTTTCTGGACAACGCTTTGTGCGAGTTGCTGGCCGGGGACGGTTGGGACGCCTACGTCAAACCGTTCCGAACCCTGGAAGACATCTATGTGTTGAGCGCCATGACGGCGTGGCTGTACGGCGTCGGCCAGGACAGTGATTGGCCGCAAGCCTTGCAACTGCGCTTGCTGGCGTTGCTGGCCGGGTGCGCGGAAGTCAGCCGCCAGGCACCGAACAACCCGTGCGGGCATGTGTTGCTCGGCGGCTTGTTTGCGCAGTTCGAGGGGCTCAAGGCTGAAATCAATCAAGCGCTGGCCGAAGGCCCGCCACAGTGGGCGGCGATGTGGCAGCGCGATCAGGCGGTGATGGATCTGGCAGCGGGGGCACGGGGCAAGCGATTGGCCAAGGCGTTGGCGGCGATCTGACGGGTCCCTTCGCGAGCAGGCTCGCTCCCACGGGTGTTGTGCCATGCACAATATTTCACTCACCCAAAAACCTTGTGGGAGCGAGCTTGCTCGCGATGGCTATTGTTCTGGCGACACAAATTTCAAAACTGTCATCAACCTCGACTAGGCTCAGCAGGTTAACCCCCATGAGCACTCGTCATGCCCAAAGGCCTGTGGCTGTTTTTTGTGCTGCTGTTCAGTCTCGCGGTCCACGCGGAAAACTGGCCTGGCGAACAGTGGTCACCCGGCCCGAGCGTCACCGGGCCGGCGCTTCGGACGTTTGAGAATTACGCTTTCCCACCGCGCAACGACACCACTCGCCAGGGTATCCGCACCGATGCCTTGCTGGTGATTCGCGATGGCCAGTTGATCTACGAGCGCTACGCTGGCCCGACCACCGCCGCAACGCCACACCTGACCTGGTCCATCAGCAAGAGCCTGATGGCCACGGTGCTGGGCGTGGCCTACGGCGAAGGCCGGTTCAATCTGCAGGACCCGGTGGCGAAGTTCTACCCGCCGCTGAAAAAACACCCCGACATGAGCATGGCCGACCTGCTGCACTGGGCTTCGGGCCTGGACTGGCAGGAGGATTACGAATACGCGCCATTGAAATCCTCGGTGGTGGCGATGCTCTACACCCGTGGGCACCGCGACATGGCGGCGTTTACCGTCGATCAGGACGCCTACGCCGCACCGGGTCAGGTGTTTCGTTACTCCAGTGGTGACAGCGGTCTGTTGTCCGCTGCACTGAAGGGCATCGTCGGCCCGGCCCGCTATGCCGACTATCCGTGGACTGCGTTGTTTGAACCCCTGGGCATTCACCATGCCATCTGGGAAACCGACGCCACGGGTATCTTCGTCGCCTCGTCCTACGCCTACCTCACCGCGCGGGATCTGGCGCGGGTCGGCCTGTTGATGGCCCGCGACGGGCGCTGGGGCGAGCGCCAGTTGCTGCCCAAGGATTGGGTGGCCTTCAACCGCGAACCCTTTGCCCGTTATCACGCCAACCAGGATGACGCCGTGCCCGGCGGCCACTGGTGGCTCAACCGCGCCGTGGAGGGCGCGCCTCGGCCCTGGCCCGACGCACCCGCAGACACTTTCGCCGCACTCGGACACTGGGGGCAGGCGATGTACGTGATCCCCAGCGAAAACCTGGTGATCGTGCGCTACGGCGATGACCGCGACGACAGTTACCAACACAACCAATTACTCAAACTCGCGCTCAAGGCCTTTGGCGGCAAGGTGCAGCCATGAACCGTCGCAGCTTCGTTCGTCGCCGGCCGTTCAGCACCCTGCTGTTGATTGTGCTGATCGTCTTATTCGGCTGGATTTGGCGGGAGCGGGTGGCGCTGTCGGCGTTCCCGGACATCATCAGCGCCTACACGGCCAAGGAATATTGCTCGTGCCGCTACGTGATGAACAACGGCGCCGAGTACTGCCGTGGCTACGTGAAACAGTGGCTGCCCATCAGCGGCTTTACCGATGACGCCGCCAGCAAGCGCGTTACCGTCAGCGGTTTGGGACGCAGCAACAGCGCCGTGTGGATCGACGAGCGTCAGGGTTGCCGCTTGAACCCCTGACCAACAGGTTCCATCTGGCGGAACCACATTCGATTGTCCTCGCGCGCGAGTCGCGGTTATCTGGCGGTGAGCGCGACCTGCCTTGATGTGTCGCGAAATCACAGCGAACAAAAAGAACGGGAATACACCCGGCCCGAGGACAAATCGTCATGACCCGACATCAGCACATTCTTGCCTGGCTCAGCGACGTGGCCAGCGATCTGCACGCCACCCGCCAGGACATCCACGCCCACCCGGAACTCGGCTTCGAGGAAAACCGCACGTCGGCGCTGGTGGCCGACTCCCTGAAGGAGTGGGGTTACGAGGTACACACCGGGATCGGCAAGACCGGCGTGGTCGGCGTCCTGCGCAACGGCAGCAGCCCGCGCAAACTCGGCATACGGGCGGACATGGATGCGCTGCCGATCATTGAAAATACCGGTGCCACTTATAGCAGCCAGCACAAGGGCTGCATGCACGCCTGCGGGCATGATGGCCACACCGCGATGTTGCTGGGCGCGGCGCGTTACCTGGCGGCGACCCGTCAGTTCGACGGCACCCTGACCCTGATCTTCCAGCCCGCCGAAGAAGGCCAGGGCGGTGCCGAAGCCATGCTCGCCGATGGCTTGCTCGAGCGTTTCCCCTGCGACGCGCTGTTCGGCATGCACAACATGCCGGGCTTGCCGGCCGGACGCCTGGGCTTTCGCGAAGGGCCGATGATGGCCTCGCAAGATTTGCTGACGGTGACGATCGAAGGCGTCGGTGGCCACGGCTCGATGCCGCATCTGGCGGTCGATCCGCTGGTGGCGGCGGCCAGTGTGGTGATGGCGTTGCAGACCGTGGTTGCACGCAACATCGATGCGCAACAGGCGGCGGTGGTCACCGTTGGTGCATTGCAGGCCGGGGAGGCGGCCAACGTGATTCCGCAGCAGGCGATCCTGCGTCTGAGTCTGCGCGCGCTGAACGCCCAGGTGCGTGAGCAAACCCTCGAGCGGGTGCGGGCAATCATCGAATCCCAGGCCACGAGTTTCGGTTGCAGTTCGAAGGTCGAGCACCGCCCGGCGTACCCGGTGCTGGTCAATCATGGCGCCGAAACCGAGTTCGCCCGGCAAGTCGGCGTCGAGCTGGTCGGCGCCGATGCGGTGGACGGCAACACGCCCAAGCTCATGGGCAGTGAAGACTTCGCCTGGATGCTGCAACGCTGCCCCGGCACCTACCTGTTCATCGGCAACGGCGTGTCGCGGCCGATGGTTCACAACCCTGCCTATGACTTCAATGACGACATCCTGCTGACCGGCGCGGCGTATTGGGGCGCGCTGGCCGAGAGCTGGCTCAAGCCGGCCTGACCTCCTCACTTTCTACTGCCGCTGGAACGGGTGCGCGAAGACGCGCCCGTCATCACCCAACAGGTTTTTGGAGAGTTCCCCATGCAGACTTCGAGCACAGGTGTTTCGCGTACCCGGCAGGTGATCGCCGCCGTTATCGGCAATGCCCTGGAATGGTATGACTTCATCGTTTACGGCTTTCTGGCGAGCATCATCGCCCGGCAGTTTTTCCCGTCCGAGGACGAATACGCGTCGTTGCTAATGGCCTTGGCGACCTTTGGCGTCGGCTTCTTCATGCGCCCGGTGGGCGGCATTTTGTTGGGCATGTATTCGGATCGCAAAGGGCGCAAAGCGGCGATGCAGATGATTATCCGCCTGATGACCGTCTCCATTGCGCTGATCGCTTTCGCGCCCAATTACGCCGCCATTGGCATGGGCGCGCCGCTGTTGATCGTGGTCGCGCGGATGCTCCAGGGCTTCGCCACCGGCGGTGAATACGCCAGTGCCACCGCGTTCCTGGTGGAAAGCGCACCGGCGCACCGCAAGGGTTTGTATGGCTCGTGGCAGTTGGTCGGGCAATGCCTGGCGGTGTTTGCCGGCGCGGGCATGGTGGCCTTGTTCACCCATTTGCTGAGCCCCGAAGCGCTGGACAGCTGGGGCTGGCGGATTCCGTTCATGATCGGCCTGTTGATCGGCCCGGTGGGCTTGTGGATTCGCAAGCACATGGAGGAGCCGGAAGAGTTTCTCGAAGCACGCAAGCAAGCCAAAGGCGAGAGCCCGGGGTTGCTGCAAGTGATTCGTGAACACCGCCGCGCCATTCTGGTGTCCATGGGCCTGGCGTGCGGCGCAACGGTGTCGTTCTACGTGGTGCTGGTGAACATGCCGACCTTTGCCCACAAAAACCTCGGCCTGCCGCTGGATCAGGTGCTGTTGGTGCAGATGATTGCTGTGGCGGTGATGACCGTGGTGATTCCACTGTCCGGCGCGTTGTCGGATCGCCTTGGCCGCCGCCCAGTGCTGATGGCCTTCACCCTCGCATTCTTTCTGATGGTGTATCCGCTGTATGTGTGGGTGGCGGCCGCGCCGTCGGTGGAGCGCCTGTTGGTGATGCAGCTGTTGCTGTGCAGCGCGATCGGCGGGTTTTTCGGCCCGGCACCGACGGCACTGGCCGAGCAGTTTCCAATCGAAGTGCGTTCCACCGGGGTGTCGGTGGCGTACAACGTCGCGGTCATGGTCTTCGGTGGTTTCGCGCCACTGATCGTCACCTGGCTGAGCAAGGTTCTGGCCACGCCTGTGGCGCCATCCTTCTACGTATTGTTCGCTTGCCTGCTGACGCTACTGGGTACTTACTGCATGCAGGAGGCGCCGCGTGCAAAGAAATCCGTCGCACTTAACCTTGAGGTGAAATCTTGAGCATCCATCCGATTGTTGAAATGGACGCCGATTCGTTGTCCCGGGCCATTCACGGGCGACAGGTGTCCTGCCGTGAAGTGATGCAGGCGTATCTGGCGCAGATCGAGCGCTTCAATCCGCAGGTCAACGCGCTGGTGTCGCTGCGCCTGGCCGAAGAGTTGCTGGCAGAGGCTGACACGTGCGATCGGCAGCTGGAGCAGGGCCAATCCCGCGGCTGGATGCACGGCATGCCGCAAGCGATCAAGGACCTGGCGGCCACCGCCGGGTTACGCACGACCATGGGTTCGCCGCTGTTCGCCGAGCAAATCCCGCAACACGATGCCATCAGCGTGGCGCGGGTTCGCGACAGTGGCGCCATCATTATCGGCAAGACCAACGTGCCGGAGTTCGGCCTCGGTTCGCAGACGTACAACCCTGTATTCGGCACCACCACCAACGCTTACGACCCGAGCCTGGTGGCCGGTGGCAGCAGCGGCGGGGCGGCGGTGGCACTGGCGTTGCGCATGCTGCCGGTGGCCGATGGCAGCGACATGATGGGCTCGCTGCGCAACCCGGCGGCGTTCAACAACGTGTTCGGGTTTCGTCCGTCCCAGGGGCGCGTGCCCCACGGTCCGCAGCCCGAGGTGTTCGTGCAGCAACTGGCCACCGAAGGGCCGATGGGCCGTACCGTCACCGATGTCGCCCGATTGCTCGGTACCCAGGCCGGGTACGACCCGCGCGCGCCGTTGTCGCTGACGCAGGATCCGGAGATTTTTCATCAGTCACTGGTGCAGGATTTCAGCGAGGTTCGCGTGGGATGGCTGGGCGACTACAACGGCTACTTGCCGATGGACCCTGGCGTGATGAGCCTGTGCGAATCGGCGTTGCAGGACTTCGCGGCGCTGGGTTGCAAGGTCGAAGCCTGCCAGCCGGATTTTTCCATGGAACGCCTGTGGCAGATCTGGTTGGTACATCGCCACTGGCTGGTGCAGGGCAGTCTCGGCGCACTGTATGCCGACCCGAAGAAACGCGAGCAACTCAAACCTGAAGCCCAATGGGAAATCGAGGGCGGGCTGCGTTTGACGGCGGCGGATGTCTATCAGGCCTCGCTCGGCCGCAGTGACTGGTACCGCGCTTTGAACGAATTGTTCGAACGTTACGATTTTCTGTTGCTGCCCACCGCCCAAGTGTTCCCTTTTGATGCGCATACCCTTTGGCCTCGCGTCGTCGGCGGGCAGAGCATGGATACCTATCACCGCTGGATGGAGGTGGTCATCGGCCCGACCCTGGCCGGCTTGCCGAGCATGAACGTACCGGTGGGCTTCAACCCGGCGGGCTTGCCCATGGGCCTGCAAATCATTGGCCCGGCCCAGGCCGACCGTGCGGTGCTGCAACTGGCTTATGCCCATGAACAGTTGACCCAGTGGGTCAAGCGTCGCCCGCCCGGTTGTCTGTAAAACGCCTGAGCGCGTCGGACGGGCGCGCATCTTGCTGTACTTTGTAACAAGAGCACACGATCAACCATTTCGGGCAAAGGGAGGGCGAACACATGGACAGCAAGGCAGAAACCGGCAGCGTACGTTCCGTCGAGCGCGCCCTGGCAATCGTCGAGTTGCTGGGCGAGCATCAAGCGCTGGGTCTGGAGCAGTTGCACTACCTGACTCGCCTGCCCAAGGCCACGGTCTCGCGCATGTTGCTGACGTTGCAGGAGCAGGGCTGGGTCTATCGCGGGCTGAGCGACCGGCGTTATCGCCTGTGCGCCAAACGCCTGTTTGGCGACAGTCAGCAGCGTTTTAAGCGACGCCTGGTGGAAAACGCCGCGCCGCAGTTGCTGGAGTTGAGCGAGCGCACCGGGCTGGTGGTCGACCTGTCGTGTTTCGACGGCGAGCGCGTGGAAGTCATGGAAAGCGCGATTCCCACGGTGCTGCGCAAGCGCTATCCGAACAACTGCCAGATCGTCGGTCAGCATTCCAGCCTGTTTCATTCGGCCATGGGCCGGGCTTGCCTCGCCGAATTGCAAAGCGCTGAAGTGGAGCGTCTGGCCAATCGTGAACGTCTGACCGATGAAAGCCTGTTCAGCGCCACGCAGCAGGCCTTGCATCAAGGCTTCGGCCAGCGCACCGAAGGTTATTGGGAATACCCGGTACGCCTGCCATTCCTGATTCGCGCGGTGGCCTTGCCTATCCATACCGACGGCCGCCTGGTCGGCAGCATGGCGTTGCACTGGCCGATGGATCAGGCGCCGGTGGAGCGAGTGCTAAGTCTGCATCTGAACAGCCTGGCGGCGACCATCGGCAATGTGCAGCAGGCGATGACCTGAGTGGAACCTTTGGCTGTTTAACGACTCAAGGCAACACAAAGTTTGCAACCTGTGTCAGGCCAGTTAAGGTTCAGCACAGGTTTATCTGCCCCACGAGTCACTATGTTCAAGCGTTCCATCATCAAAAGCTTCTCCATCCTGCTGTTGGCCGGCGCTTCGTTGTCGGCCCAGGCCAACTGGTACCTGGACGGCGAGTCTTCGCGGCTGTCGTTCGTCAGCACCAAAAACGCCAATGTTTCCGAAGTGCAGCGCTTTCTGGTGTTGCACGGCAAGGTCGATCCCAAAGGGGTGGCCGAAGTGGAGGTCGAGCTTGAATCGATCAACAGCGGCATTCCGTTGCGCGACGAGCGCATGCGCAAAGAGCTGTTCGAGATCGACAAGTTTCCCGAAGCGCTGATCACCACGCAGATCGATCTGCGCCCGATCAACGATCTTGCCCCCGGTGCGCAGCTGGAACTGCGCTTGCCGCTCACCGTCAACCTGCATGGCAAACAACACACGTACAACACCGAGTTGCTGGCGACCCGTCTCGATGACCGGCGCTTTCAGGTGGTGACGCTGGAGCCGGTGGTGATCAATGCCGAAGACTTCGACCTGGCCCCCGGCCTGGAAGCGTTGCGCAAGCTTGCCGGACTGTCGGCGATCAGCCTGTCGGTGCCGGTGGGTGCGGTCCTGATCTTCACGGCGCGCTGACATGGCCGGCCCCGTCTTTCCCTGGCGCGAAGGCAACCACTTCGAACTGCTGATCGACGGGCCACAGTTTTTTCCGCGCATGCTGGTGGCGATTGCCCGTGCTGAAGAGCAAGTCGAACTGGAGTTGTACCTGGTGGAGGCGGGTGCCTGCGCCGAGGCCATGGTTCAGGCGCTGGTCCAGGCCGCCGAGCGCGGTGTGCGGGTGCGTTGCCTGTTCGACGATTACGGCAGCCTGGCCTTCACGTTGAACCTGCGTCAGCGCCTGATGGCCGCCGGGGTCGAGCTGCGTTTCTACAATCGCCTGAGTTGGCGGCGTTGGGTCGGTAATTTCTACCGCGATCACCGCAAGCTGTTGCTGGTGGATCAGAGCCTGGCGGTGGTCGGCGGCACCGGTGTCACCGATGAGTTCTGGACGCCGGGCGAGGATGTCAGCGAGTGGCACGAGGTGATGGTGGAAATCACGGGGCCGCTGGTCCTCGACTGGCAGTTGCTGTTCGATCGGCAATGGATCGCCAACCGCCATCGCCGCGCCTGGAAACCCGCCTCGCACTTTGGCCTGCCGCGTCTGCCCCGTGTGCCACCGATGGGCGAGGGCATGGGCCGCGTGGCCTATGCCGACGCCCGCCAGCATCGGGACATCCTGCATTCGCTGGTTCGTGCGTTGAGCAGCGGGCAAAAGCGAGTCTGGCTCGCCACCCCGTATTTTCTGCCGACCTGGAGAGTCCGGCGTTCATTGCGTAGCGCGGCCAGCCGCGGTGTCGATGTGCGGCTGCTGCTGACCGGGCCGCGCACCGATCACCCTTCCGTGCGCTACGCCGGGCATCGCTACTACCCGCGACTGCTCAAGTCCGGGGTGAGGATTTTTGAGTACCAGCCCTGCTTCCTGCATTTGAAAATGGTTCTGATCGATGACTGGGTGAGCATCGGCTCGTGCAATTTCGATCACTGGAATTTGCGTTTCAACCTCGAAGCCAACCTTGAATCACTGGACGCCGGACTGACCCGGGCGGTGAAGGCGAGTTTCGAAAACGACTTCGCCTTGAGCCAGGAAGTGAGCCTGGAGTCGTGGAAACGCCGACCGCTGTGGCGGCGGGTCAAGCAGAGGGTATGGGGATGGGTGGATCGGCTGGTGGTGAATCTGCTGGATCGGCGGGGATAGGCGTTACACCCTAAAACACTGTGGGAGCGGGCCTGCTCGCGATGGCGGCCTGACAGTCAACGGTGTTGTTGAATGTTATGGCCTCATCGCGAGCAGGCTCGCTCCCACAGGTTTATTTACAGCAGTTCAAAGCTCTGCTGCGTCACGTCCTGGGAATCCAGGCCAATCTGCACGTTGAACTTGCCCGGTTCCGCCGCGTACTTGAGCTGGGCGTTGAAGAACTTCAGGTCGTCCTCGGTGATGGTGAAGTGCACGACTTTCTGTTCGCCGGCCTTGAGCATCACTTTCTGGAAGTTCTTCAGTTCCTTGATCGGCCGGATCATTGAGCCGGTCACGTCCTGGATGTACAGCTGGACCACGGTTTCACCATCACGCTTGCCGGTGTTTTTCACCGTGACGCTGGCGTCGAGCTTGCCGGTCTTGTTCAGTGTGGTCGATGACAGGGCCATCTCGCTCAGGCTGAAGTCGGTGTAGCTCAGACCGTAGCCGAACGGGTACAGGGGGCCGGTGGTGTCATCGAAATACTGCGAGGTGTAGTTGCCCGGTTTGCCTGGCGTGAACGGCCGGCCAATGGTCAGGTGGTTGTAGTAGGTCGGAATCTGCCCCACCGACCGCGGGATGGAGATCGGCAGTTTGCCCGACGGGTTGTAGTCGCCGAACAGCACGTCGGCGATGGCGTTGCCACCCTCGGTACCGCTGAACCAGGTTTCCAGGATCGCATCAGCCTGTTCCTTCTCTTCGAGAATCGACAGCGGACGTCCGTTCATCAGTACCAGCACCAGCGGTTTGCCGGTGGCTTTCAAGGCGCGGATCAGCTCGCGCTGGTTTTCCGGGATATTGATGTCGGTGCGGCTCGAGGATTCGTGGGACATGCCACGGGATTCACCCACGGCGGCGACCACCACATCGGCATCCTTGGCGGCCTTGACCGCTTCGTCGATCAGCACATTGGCCGGACGCGGGTCATCCACCACTTCGGGGGCATCGAAGTTGAGAAAGTTCAGGTAATCGAGGACTTTCTTGTCGTTGGTGATGTTGGCGCCACGGGCGTAGATCAGCGTTGCCTTGTCGGCGACGGCGGCGTTCATGCCGTCGAACAGGGTCACCGATTGCGCAGGTTTACCGGCGGCTGCCCAGCTGCCCATCATGTCGATCGGCGCCTTGACCAGCGGACCGACCAGCGCGATTTTTGCGGTTTTCTTCAGCGGCAGGGTTTCGTTCCGGTTCTTCAGCAGCACCTGGCTGCGACGCGCCACATCGCGGGCTTCGGCGCGGTGCAGGCGGCTGTCGGCATAGGTGTCGGCCGGGTCGTCCTCGGCCTTGCCGATACGCAAGTACGGGTCCTTGAACAGGCCCATGTCGTACTTGGCGTCGAGCACGGCACGCACGGCGTTGTCGATGTCGCTCTGCTGGATCTCGCCAGACTTCAACAGCCCCGGCAGCTCCTGGCGATAGAGGGTGTCGTTCATGCTCATGTGGATGCCGGCCTTGATCGCCAGCTTCGCCGCTTCGCGACCGTCAGCGGCGACACCGTGCTTGATCAGCTCGAAAATCGCGCCATGGTCACTGACCGCCAGCCCCTTGAAGCCCCACTCCTTGCGCAGCAGGTCGTTCATCAGCCAGGTATTGGCGGTGGCCGGCACGCCGTTGATCGAGTTCAGCGCGACCATCACCCCGCCAGCGCCGGCGTCAATGGCGGCGCGGTAGGGCGGCAGGTAGTCCTGGTACATCTTGACCGGGCTCATGTCGACCACGTTGTAGTCGCGACCGCCCTCGACCGCGCCGTACAAGGCGAAGTGCTTGACGCTGGCCATGATGCTGTCGGCGGCGTTCGCACCGGCGCCCTGGAACGCCTTGACCATCACGCCGGCAATCCGCGAAACCAGATAGGTGTCTTCGCCGAAGCCTTCGGACGTGCGACCCCAGCGCGGGTCGCGGGAGATGTCGACCATCGGCGCGAAGGTGATGTCGAGGCTGTCAGCCGCGGCTTCCTTGGCGGCGATGCGCCCGGACAGGCCGATGGCATCCATGTCCCAGCTCGAGGCCAGGGCCAGCGGGATCGGGAAAATGGTGCGGTGGCCGTGGATCACGTCATAGGCGAAGAACATCGGGATCTTCAGCCGGCTGCGCATGGCCGCGTCCTGCATCGGACGGTTTTCCGGGCGGGTGATCGAGTTGAACGTACCACCGATGTTGCCGGCCGCGATTTCCTTGCGGATCAGCTCCCGGGGCATTTCCGGGCCGATGCTGATCAGGCGCAACTGGCCGATTTTTTCATCGAGGGTCATCTGCTTCATCAGGTTGCTGATGAAGGCGTCCTTGTTCTCCAGAGGTGCGGGTGTCGTGGCGGCCAATACGTTATGACTGGCCAGGCTGACGAGCAGGCCCAGCAAACACAGCTTCTTCATGAATAGTTTTCTCAAGGGCCCAAACGGCGATGTACACATGCCGGCCAGCCAAAATTTAGGGAGCGACTATTGTTGTTCGGGTGCAGACTCGATAAACGACAGCCAAAATACGGCAGCCGAATCGGATGCGTCTTTGCGCAGGGGCTCTTTTTAGCCCATCGGCCCGTTGCAATCCAGAGGCGCGGGCGATTATGCCCCAAGAGCCGACTCAGAAGGTTTCATGGTCGGTTTTTTCATTAAAAGTACAAGGGAGCATCATCCAGATGAATGTCAGTCCAACCTACCGTTCTCGCTTGCAGGTCGCCACGCTGCTGGTGCTGGCCACATTGCTGACCGCCTGCGGCATCAACAATATTCCGACCCTCGATGAACAGGCCAAGGCTGCCTGGGGCCAGGTGCAAAACCAGTATCAGCGCCGTGCCGACCTGATTCCCAATCTGGTGGAGACCGTCAAGGGCTACGCCAAGCACGAAGAGGCAACCCTGACTGCCGTGATCGAAGCCCGGGCCAAGGCTACGTCGATCCAGGTCGATGCTTCGACCCTGGACGACCCGGCAAAACTCAAGCAATACCAACAGGCC
The DNA here is from genome assembly GCF_016887925.1 of Pseudomonas sp. MIL9. Classification (NCBI taxonomy): domain Bacteria; kingdom Pseudomonadati; phylum Pseudomonadota; class Gammaproteobacteria; order Pseudomonadales; family Pseudomonadaceae; genus Pseudomonas; species Pseudomonas sp. MIL9. The sequence continues at coordinate 134,840 of NZ_JAFEHE010000003.1, forward strand.
CAGGATCAGCTCAGTGGTGCGTTGAGCCGGTTGATGGTGGTCTCCGAGCGCTACCCGGACCTCAAGGCCAACCAGAACTTCCTGGCCCTGCAATCGCAACTTGAAGGTACCGAGAACCGCATCGCCGTCGCCCGCCGCGATTTCATTCTCGCGGTGCAGAAGTACAACACCGAGATCCGCACGTTCCCCGGTCGCCTGTGGCACAGCGTGATGTACAGCAATCTGCCGATTCGCGAGACCTTCGAAGCCACGCCGGGTTCGGAGAAGGCGCCCGAGGTCAAATTCTGAATTACCGTCGGTGCTGTCGAGGTTGCCAATGCGAGCGTTGAAGGTAGGCCTGATGCTGTTGTTCTGGGTGGTTGCCCTGGCGGCCCAGGCCGAATTGAAGTTTCCGCCACTGACCGGTCGGGTGGTGGATAACGCCCAGATGATTGAGCCTGCGGTGCGCGAGCAACTGACCCAGCAGCTTCAGGCCCATGAAAAAGCCACCGGCGAGCAGGTGGTCGTGGTCACGGTGCCGGACTTGCAGGGCACCGACATCGCCGATTTCGGCTATCAACTGGGGCGCTACTGGGGGATCGGGCAGAAGGACAAGAACAACGGCGCACTGCTGATCGTTGCCCGTGACGAGCGCAAACTGCGTATCGAAGTCGGTTATGGCCTGGAAGATCGGCTGACCGATGCCCAGAGTTCAGTGATCATCCATCAGGTCATCACCCCGGCGTTCAGGGCCGGTCACTTCAGCAAAGGCATCAGCGACGGGGTGGCGGCGATGTTGGTGGTGCTGGGTGGCAATGCCCTGGACGAGCCATCGACCGCCTATGAATCCCGGGGTGATCCGGAGGGCGATTTCGTTTCGCGGCATCCGGGTGTCTTCGTGTTTTTGGTGCTGCTGTTCATCCTGACTGTGTTTGTCTGCCAGATGCTCGGTATCCTTCCTGCCGGCCGTGGTGGTTCGGGCGGCTCCGGAGGCGGTTTCGGCGGCGGTGGCGGTGGCTTCAGCGGCGGCGGGGGCAGTTTCGGGGGCGGTGGTTCGTCGGGCGGCTGGTGATAAAAACAATAGCGAACAGGCATCTTCAAGACATGGCATTACTCACTGAACACGAACAACGCAAAGTGGCCGAGGCCATCGCCCGGGTCGAGCGCGACACCGACGCGGAGCTGGTGACGGTGCTCGCGGCCCGCGCCGACGACTATGCGTACATCCCGCTGCTCTGGGCCAGTCTGCTGGCGCTGGTGGTGCCGGGGATCGTGCATTACCTGACGGGGTGGTTGACCCTGCACAGTTTGCTGCTGGTGCAATGGATCAGTTTCATCGTCCTGTGCCTGGTGTTCCGCCTGCCGAAAATCACCACTCACCTCATCCCGCGCGCGGTGCGGCACTGGCGTGCTTCCAACCTGGCGCGGCGGCAGTTCCTGGAGCAAAACCTGCACCACACGGTAGGCCGCACCGGCATGTTGATTTTCGTCTGTGAGGCCGAGCGCTATGTGGAAATCCTGGTGGATGAAGGGATCTCCAGTCGCCTGGACGACAAGAACTGGGACGCGATTGTCGCGACGTTCACCCAGCAAGTGCGGCAAGGACAGACGTTGCAGGGGTTCGTCAACTGCGTCGAGGCGTGCGGCGAGTTACTCAAGGTTCATGTGCCGGTGACCCATGTGCGCAATGAGTTGCCCAATCGCCTGGTAGTGCTTGGCTAAGCCTTTTCATCGGGCTTTGTAGCGCACGACGGCACAACGCCTGTCGGTTGTCCGGGCCCGGGCTTGTCTCCAACATCTCTCTCCATAGCCAACGCCCCGTGACGGGCGTTCCGACGTAGAGGGAGTTCTCATTTCAATGCATCAGACACTCGACTTTTTAGTGGAGGCCCCCGGCGGCGTGAAGACCCCGCCAGCGCGCTTGACCGCAAAAGAAACCCAAACCCTGATGTGGTGCCTCAAAGGTAAAACTTCGTGGGAGATCGCGAAGATTCAGAATTGCTCGGAATCCACGGTCAACTTCCACTTCTCCAATATTCGCCGCAAGTTTGACGTCAAGTCTCGCAGTGAAGCGCTGATCAAGGCCCTCGAATCCGGCGTCCTCAGCGTGGGTGAAATCCGATTCGCGAGGCGCCCATGAGCCTGACTGATTCGACCTACAACAGCGTCGGCGGTCTATTGTTGGGATTGGGTATTGCGACAATGCCTTCGATAGATGGCGAGGTGCTGTTCGGTGCCTCGCTGGGGGCCTGGTTGGTGACCACGACCCGCACCAATTTCAAGGCATGGCAGCGTATCGGTTCCTGGTTGCTGTCGGCGGGTGTCGGTTATCTCTTTACGCCCGTCGCACTCCCGCTGGCCCCTTTCCTGACGGCAGGCGTGACGGCATTTCTCTGTTCGGTGGTCGTCATTCCCATCAGCATCAAGCTCATGCTGTGGATTGACGGTGCCGGCCTGGGCGACATCATTCAGCATCTGAGAGGGCGTGGATGATGGGCGATGAAACGATTGCACTGGTCTTCATAACCGGCATCGCTCATTTGTTGAGCGCGTTCAGGCTGGCCTGCTATCAGCGTGACGAAGAGCGCCACTGTTGGCGAGGCGGACTATTGACCAGTCTGTGCGGGGGACTGTTATGCATTGCCGGCATGGATGTATTCCTGACATCTGTGCCGGTGAGTCCATGGCATTCGGTCGTGAGCGTCTTCCTGTGTGTGCTGATTATTCGAAGTGGCGGAAACATTAAGGTGCTTTGGCGCGCCTTGAAGTAATCGCGCTTCGGGTGATCTATGACGTTATGTTTCGTTCGACTGCTGGAGTGTCGACAGGATAGAGGCCATTTCTGCAAGTTTAACTTCCATGTCGCGCAGGCGCCGTTTCTCCTCCAGTGCGTTTTGAATGGCGCAACGATCATCTTCGTTGAGCAATCTCCAGAGCGCGAGAATGGTGTTTTCTCGGGTTGTGCTTTCCTGGTTGTTGTCCTGCGACTGTGCCGTGACAGGCCGCAGGATTGGCCCTTCACCCAGTAGCAACCAGTCGAGAGAGATGCCTCGCGCTTGCGCGATGTCTACGCATAATGAATATGGTGTGCTGTCGCGGCCTTTCCAACTGCTCAGGGTTTGCGGACTGATCTTTAGCGCAGAAGATAAAGAAGCATCGCTTTTTGTGCCGGTAATTTGCTTCAGTCGCGCCAGAACAGCTTGTGATTTTTTGCTACGCAATTTGAGCCTCTTCCTTTTGACATATGCTTTTCGAGTGCATAGCGTATGCGTAATGAGTACTTTTTTTTCTTGTGAGTAATCAATCGTTAACTATGGATCAGAAGAATACGATGTTGAAACTTCCTAATGGTAGCAAGGTGATTTCCTACGGCTTTAGTTCTAACCCCATTCGCGTTTACCCATTGCACTTCCTTTTGTCCGGCAGGCGTTACTCGCATGTGCCAAGCACCGCGATCAATGCATCCAGCAGTATTGCGTTTGATAATGTCGATTACCACCAGATGACCACCGGGAGCCAGGCATGAGCACATACAAAATGGTGTGTCCGCACTGTTTGAGCCGGATGCGCATCCGGACCAGCGAGGGCCGTCATATTTTTCTTCGGGTGGCCTATTTGCAATGCACGTCGGAAGCCTGCGGCTGGTCGGTGCGCGCCGAGTTCGAAATGACCCATGAGCTTTCCCCCAGTGGAATGCCCAACCCGGCGGTGCGTTTACCCTGCGCGGGCCCGGACTTGCGCCGTGACGCACGGCCTGTTGCGGTCAGTGACTCATCGACGGACGCACAACAGGAGTTGTGAACATGAACGAAGTCGATGAACACCCGGAATTGAATGAGGATCTGCTGGCCATGGCCCAGGCCTTTCTGGTTCGACATGAAAGCGACGGATTGCTCGATGACCAGGTGTTGTTCTGTCGTGCGGTCAAGCATTTGCAAAGTGTCGATGTGCCCATGCATGTGGCGGAAAGACTGGTCAGCCATGCTTATGGGGAGCTTAAATCGAGCCATGATCGTCGGCGCCTGGACATCGCCGCGAGCTCTGAAACCGTCGCTGTGGTGACTGACCCGCTCAACGGTCTTACCTGGGCGGTACCGGTCGGGCTGATTGTCAAATACGTGATCAATTCGCCGAGTAACCGCAAGCTGCGACTGGTTGAGCCGTGATGCTTTAAAGGCGTTTATTCAGGTCTTGGGTGGCGTCACCAAGACCTGCCACAAAATAACCCCGTGCCCAAAACCCTCGGCCCCCCTAAAATACCCGGCATTCCCCCGATTCGTATTGCCCGAGGCCGTTTTTCCATGTCTGTCACCGCCACACCCGCCAGCCTCGTGCCGGATCATCACGCCCAATTCATCGACTTGCTGCAATCGAGCCTCGATCAGAATGCCTTCATCAAACTGGTGCTGGCCAAATACGTCGGCGAAGAGGCGGAGTTGCAGCGGATCATCATCAAGCCGGTGACCGTCAAGTCGCAGCCGTGCCTGTCCTTCGTCTATCGCTACAAAACCCGCGACATCACCAAGAACCTGCCGCTGGCCGAAGGGGTGGCAAGCATTGCCGAGTTACTCCCGGCGTCGTTTAAAAATGCGCATTTGCTGTCGCTGACCGATGAAGCCCAGCTCGAATACAGCAAAAAGGGCAAACCTTCGCTGTTCAAGAGCAAACCCCAGCAATTGCGTGAAGTGCCGTCCGCCGAGCACAACCGCGAGAAAAACCGCTTTCTTGACCTGAGCCGACCGTTTCTCGCCGACCTTGGCGTGACCAACAAGCAACACGAGTTGATCCCGGCGATGTCGCGCAAGTGGAAGCAGATCAACAAGTTCATCGAAGTGTTCAGCCATGCGCTGACCTCGTCACCCTTGGCACTGGACAAGCCAGTGCGCGTGGCGGACTTCGGGTCGGGCAAGGGGTACCTGACCTTTGCCATTCACGATTACCTGCGCAACACCTTGAACGCCGAGGGCGAAGTGACGGGTGTCGAGTTGCGTGAGGACATGGTCACCCTCTGCAATGCCGCTGCGGTCAAGCTCGAGCATCCGGGGCTGATCTTCAAATGTGGTGACGTGCGCAGCGTGGCGCCGAGCGAGCTGGAGGTGATGATCGCGCTGCACGCCTGCGACATCGCCACTGACTATGCGATTCACACCGGCATCCGTTCCGGCGCGTCGATCATCATGTGCTCGCCGTGCTGCCACAAACAGATTCGCCTGCAAATCCAGAGCCCGGCGCTATTGAAACCGATGCTGCAGTACGGTTTGCACCTGGGCCAGCAGGCTGAAATGGTGACCGACAGTCTGCGTGCGCTGTTCCTTGAAGCCTGCGGTTACGAGACCAAGGTGTTCGAGTTCATCTCACTGGACCATACCAACAAGAACAAGATGATCCTGGCGGTCAAACGCGCCGAGCCGGTGGACCCGGCCCAGCTGTTGGTGAAGATTCAGGAGCTGAAGGATTTCTACCACATCAGTGAGCATTGCCTGGAAACGCTGCTGCGGGCTGACGGTTACCTGTGATCCCATGTAGGAGCCAGCTTGCTGGCTCCCACAGGATTTATGCGGTGGCAATTCGCGCGGGTTTGATGGCGGTCTTGCGTCCCAACATCACCGTCACAATCACCCCCGCGGCAAACAGCCAGGTGATCGGCTCGACGTGTTCGCCGAAGAACAACGCCGAGAAGGCGATGGTGAAGAAGATCTGCAGCAACTGGATCTGGCTGACCCGCGCAATACCGCCCATGGCCAGCCCGGCGTACCAGGCAAAGAACCCGATGAACTGCGAAAACAGCGAGACATAGCCGAAGGCCCACCAGGTTTTCGCCGAGATCTCGCCTTGATGTTGCAGCGCCAGATACACCACCGGCCCGATCAACACGGGCGTCGACAGCACCAGCGCCCAGCAGATCACCTGCCAGCCGCCCATTTCCTTGGCCAGGCGCCCCCCTTCGGCATACCCCAGGCCGCCCACGGCAATCGCTCCGAGCATCAGCAAATCGCCGGCCTGAATGCTCCCGGCACCGCTGATCAGCGCATACCCGAGCACCAGCGCGCTGCCCAGTGCGGCGCAGGCCCAGAACGCTTTCGACGGTCGTTCATGGGACAACCACGCCGCGTACAGCGCCACGCACAGGGGCTGCAGGCCATTGACCAGGGCGCCATGGGACGCCGGCAAGGTTTGCATGGCCCAGGCCGACAGCACCGGGAAGCCCAGGATCACCCCGGCAATCACCAGGGTCAGGCCTTTGACCTGCTTCCAGGTTGGCCATTTCTCACGACGCCAAAGCAACAGCAGTGCGGCGGGAATCGCCGCGAACAGGGCCCGGCCCAAGCCGTTGAGCAGTGGATGGAGTTCCTGCACGACGATTCGCGTGAAGGGCAGGGTGAGGCTGAAGATCACAACGCCGAGCAGGCCCAGGGCCATGCCGGTGTTTTCGCGGGAGGACATGATGGCAACCAGAATCGAGGGGGGTGGGAGTTGCCTTCATCTAGCCATAAATGGCGGGGGGCGCGCTGTTACAGCTAGGTGCAGAGTTATCCGTACAGTTGGAGGACGCCTTCGCAGGCAAGCCCGCTCCCACAGGTCCCGTATAGTTCTTTCGGCCAATGCAGTACCTGTGGGAGCGAAGAACGGTACCGCGTTCCATCAGGTAGTAGCAGGTTATTACCCGACCCGCCGGATAAGGACTACCTTGAATACTCCTGCAAGCCCACGTTTTCCAGAGGAGTCCTCCCCATGGCTGCTAAAAAAATTCTGATGCTGGTTGGCGATTACGTCGAAGACTATGAAGTGATGGTGCCTTTCCAGGCGCTGTTGATGGTCGGCCACACGGTACACGCCGTATGTCCGGACAAAACCGCCGGCCAGACCGTGCGCACCGCGATCCATGACTTCGAAGGCGACCAGACCTACAGCGAAAAACCCGGTCACCTGTTTGCCCTGAACTTCGACTTCGCCAAGGTTGTGGCAGCGGACTACGACGCGTTGCTGGTGCCCGGCGGTCGTGCGCCGGAGTACCTGCGGCTGAACGAAAAAATCCTGGAGCTGGTACGGGATTTCGACAAGGCCGGCAAACCGATTGCTGCCGTGTGCCACGGTGCGCAATTGCTGGCGGCGGCAGGGATTCTCGAAGGCCGTGAGTGCAGCGCTTACCCGGCCTGCGCGCCGGAAGTGCGCCTGGCCGGCGGTACGTATATCGATATCCCGGTGACGGACGGCCACGTTCAAGGCAATCTGGCCACCGCCCCGGCCTGGCCTGCCCACCCGAACTGGCTGGCGGGTTTCCTTGGGTTGCTGGGCACCAAAATCACGCTGTAACGAGGGACCTATTCATGTGCGAGCTCTACGTCAAAGCCGACCCGATTCTCTACGAATCGCGCTCCCGCTCGCTGCGCATCTGCGGAGTGGTTACCACCCTGCGGCTGGAGAATCAGTTCTGGGACATCCTCAGCGAAATCGCCGAGGTCGACGGCATGACCACCAACCAGTTGATCGCCAAGCTGTATGAAGAGGTGATGGACTACCGCGGCGAGGTGGTGAATTTCGCCTCGTTCTTGCGGGTGAGTTGTACGCGGTATTTGAGTCAGCGGCGAGGGCAGGTGCCGGAGTTGTCGGTGGTGAAGCGCTCAGTGAGTTAGGTTTTTCGGCTCAGGCGACAGATTTGCCGGGCTGGTCTTTACTCTGAAGCGCGCAACCTCTCAATCGCCAAAGGAGAAAGAGCATGTCCGGATGGTACGAAGTGAGCAAAAGCATCAGCGGGCAATTCAGGTTTGTGCTGAAGGCGGCCAATGCCGAGACCATTCTGACCAGCGAGCACTACAGCACGCGCGCCGCAGCCGATAAAGGCATCGCGGCGGTGCAGGCCAACAGCCCGCTGGATGAGCGCTACGAGAAGAAAACCACCAAGGATGGCCACCCGTATTTCAACCTCAAGGCCGCCAACCACGAGATTATCGGCAGCAGCGAGGCTTATTCTTCCGCTGCCGCGCTGGAAAAAGGCATCGCCAGCGTCAAGGCCATCGGGCCGACCAAGGTGATCAAGGACAAGACGTTGCCGGTGCTTTGAGGCACTTGTGGGAGCGGGCAATCTCGCTCCCACAGTGGTTTTATGGGGTTGGAAATCAGCGCAAAGTGTTCAGCAGCCCCTGGAGCTGATCGCGTCCTGCCTCACTCAACGGAAAAACCGGTAACCGCGGATCGCCCGATTCCAGCCCGGTGGCACGCAACCCAGCCTTGATGGTCGCCGGCAGGCCACCCTTGAGAATGAAGTCCAGCAAGGGCAACTGGCGATAGAACAGCTCGCGCGCCTTGCTCAAGTCGTTTTCCAGCACCGCCTGATACAGGTCGAGGTTGAGCTGCGGGATCAGGTTCGGTGCCGCCGTGCACCAGCCTTTGGCCCCGGCGGCAAACGCTTCCAGCGCCAGCGGGTTGCAACCGTTGTAAAACGGCACCTGACCTTCGCCCAGGCGTTGCAGTTGATGCATGCGCTGGATGTCGCCGGTGCTCTCCTTGACCATGGTCACGTTTTCCACGCCTTTGACGATGCGCAAAATCAGGTCCACCGACATGTCGGTGCCGCTGGTGGCCGGGTTGTTGTAGAGCATGATCGGCACACCGATGCTGTCGCCGATGGCGCGGTAGTGGGCGAGGATTTCCGCTTCGCTGAGTTTCCAGTAGGCGGTTGGCAACACCATCACCGCATCGGCACCCTGGGCTTCGGCGAAACGTGCGCGGCGCACTGCTTTGGCAGTGGTCAGGTCGGACACGCTGACGATGGTCGGCAGGCGTTTGGCCACTTGCCTGATACTGAATTCGGCGACTTGATCCCACTCTGCGTCGCTCAGGTAGGCGCCTTCCCCGGTGCTGCCCAGTGGTGCGATGGCATGCACGCCGCTGTCGATCAAACGGTCGATGGAGCGCCCGAGCGCGCCGAGGTCGACACTTTCACCCTTGGCGGTGAAAGGCGTGATGGTGTAGCCGATGATGCCGTGAATGGTTGTGCTCGACATGGTGTCTCTCCGTAATAAAAGGTCGGGGTTCAGTTCAGGCAATCGGCGTGTTGACGCAGGTTCTGCCGGGCGTAGTAGTTGAAAGCGGCGGCGTGTCGCTTGGGCCGGGCGATCCAGTCATGGGCTTCTCGGCCCAGCTCGGGGATGATCGGCTTGATGGTCCCGGCACTCATTGCCAGCAGTTGCAGCCTGGCGGCGCGTTCGATCAGTTGGGCAATCACACAGGCTTCCTCGATGGTGCCGCCGGTGGACAGTTGGCCGTGGTGGGAAAGCAGGATCGCCCTTTTGTCGCCCAGGGCCCCGGCAATCAACTCGCCTTCTTCATTACCGACCGGCACACCAGGCCAGCCTTCGAGAAACGCGCAGTCGTCGTAGAGCGGGCAGAGGTCCATGTGGGAAATCTGCAGCGGCACTTCCAGCATCGACAAGGCCGCAACGTGGGTCGGGTGGGTGTGAATGATGCAGTTCACATCCGGCCGGGCGCGGTACACCCAACTGTGGAAACGGTTGGCCGGATTGGGCATGCCATGGCCGGCAAGCACGTCCAGGTCTTCATTGACCAGCAGCAGGTTGCTCGCGGTGATTTCGTCAAAACCCAGGCCCAGTTGTTGAGTGTAATAGGTGCCTGGCTGCGGGCCGCGGGCGGTGATTTGCCCGGCCAGTCCGGAATCATGGCCGTTCTCGAACAGAATGCGGCACGTCAGGGCCAGCTTTTGCCGGTCGGTCCACGTATTATCCGCGAGGGTGTTTTGCATCTGGGTCAGCGCTTGCTTGACCAGTTGCTCTTTGGGCAGTGCTAAGGTCTTGGCCATATCGGTGTCCTTTGGGGTGATTCATGCAGATGACACTAAAGAGGCTATATGACACTTTGTGTCATAGGCAAGGACAAATCGTCGGCTCCTTGATGGATTAATCGCTCCACATGTCTATCCGTTTGAAATTACTCAGAAAAAAACTTGGCGTGACACTCGAATCCTTGGCCGAAAAATCCGGTATGACCAAGAGCTATCTGTCGAAAGTCGAGCGCGGGCTGAACACGCCGTCGATCGCGGCTGCCCTGAAACTGGCCAAGGCGCTGAACGTGAAGGTCGAGGAGTTGTTTTCCGAGGACAAGGTCAGCCTCGACAGCTACAGCCTGGTGCGCAGCCATGAGCGCCAGTCCCTGGCGGCCAACGATCAAAGTCCTGGCTACGCGGTGCTGGCCCATCAGGTCAGTGAACGCAGCCTGCTGCCATTCATCATTTATCCGCCCGCCGAATTCACCGACAAAGCCTTCAAGGAACACACCGGGGAGGAGTTTCTGTTCGTCCACGAGGGGCAGGTGGAAGTGGACTTCATGAACGAGCGAGTACTGCTCGATCGCGGCGACGCGCTGCACTTCAACGCGCAAAAACCGCACCGGATCCGGTCAGTGGGAGAGGTTCAGGCGCAGTTGCTGGTGGTGGTGCACAGCAACGAGGAATGAGTCCTGGCGCTTTTGTGGCGAGGGCGCTTGCTCCCTCGCCACCGGTCAGGGTCTGGCCTCAGACTTCGACCGGAACGGTCAGTTTCGGGCTACCCAGTGCATGAGTCTTCGAGTCAAAAAAGCGCAACTCAACACCCGTCCCCTCAAACACCTTCGCGTAATAGCGCTTCTGATGCTGGATAAACGCCTTGCTGCGCGGATAGATCGAGATCGCCACCACCTGCGGTTTCGCCTGACGCAAGGCGTGCACGATGTGGCTGTCCTGCTCACCCAGGGCATGGCCGAAAATGCACAAGCCTTCGCCATGACCCAGTAACTGGTCGTAGCAGAACGACAGATAATCCGAGCTGCGAATGGTCTTGAGCTTGTCCGCGCTCGGCCCTTCGTTGACGAACAGCGGTACGTCGTCGAGGGTCTTGATCGTATTGTTGATCGCGAAATTACCCAGCAATGTGCCCTCGGTCGACATCAGCTTGCGCGCCGTGCCGTCCTGATTGCGCACCAGGTGCAGGCCACCGTGCAGGTACAGCAAGCGGGTTTTGTCGGTGGCGGTGGCGCTGAGGTCGAAGCCGGGCTCGTCACCCTGGAACAGATCGGTGATCGCCTGCGGCGAGTGCTGGATCGCCCAGTAGTTGAGCAGATCGTAGTTGGTGGTGAATACCGTGCGGTAGCGGGTCAGCTCCTGATTGATCGACGCCAGGGTCGAGGCCTGGACCAACCGCCACGGGATATGCACCGCGTGCACGGTGTTGATCAAGGCTTCCTTGATCGCGTAGTAACGATTGCGCGGGGCGGCGGAGCTGACGGCCAGGGCCTTGTTGACCCGGCTGGTGGTTTTCAGCGCGCTGAGCACTTGTTCGAAACTGCGGGTTTGCAGCGCATCGAACACACTCAATTCCGATTGGCTCAGGGGTTTTTCTTCGACGGTGCGGGCGTTCTCGAACAGCGAGTCGTAGCCGAAATCGTCCCACACGGCGCGGCTGGCGCCGTTGCCCACCAGCAAGCCGGCGAACGCAGCGCTTGAGCGCAAGGCGTTCCAGTCTTCAAGTTGGGCGTCGACATCCTGTAAATCGGTCATTGCGTTTGTCGTCTCGAAGCAAAAGGTCTGATGGGCGGCGACTTTATCACGACCGGGCGTTGAGCCAGATCAACATGCAGTAGTGGCGACGAGTCGATCCTGAGCGCCTTCAGAGGATCGGTGCTGCCGGTCTGCCCCTCGTCAGGAGACTCGCGCATGAGTAGTACGTTTTTTATCCCCGCCGTGAACATCATGGGCATCGGTTGCCTGGACGAAGCCATGGATGCCATCCGCCAGTACGGTTTTCGCAAAGCATTCATCGTCACCGACGCCGGGCTGGCGAAGGCCGGCGTGGCGAGCATGATTGCCGGGAAACTGGCGCTGCAGGACATCGATTCGGTGATCTTCGACGGCGCCAAACCCAACCCCAGCATCGCCAACGTCGAGCACGGCCTGGGTCTGCTCAAGGAGACCCGTTGTGACTTCGTGGTGTCCCTGGGCGGGGGCTCGCCCCACGACTGTGCCAAGGGGATCGCCCTGTGCGCGACCAACGGCGGGCAGATTCGCGACTACGAGGGCGTCGATCGGTCCACTAAACCGCAACTGCCGTTGATTGCCATCAACACCACGGCCGGCACGGCCAGCGAAATGACCCGGTTCTGCATCATCACCGACGAGCAGCGGCACGTGAAAATGGCCATTGTCGATCGCAACGTCACGCCGTTGCTGTCGGTCAACGATCCGGACCTGATGATCGCCATGCCCAAGGGCCTGACGGCCGCCACCGGCATGGATGCCCTGACCCACGCCATCGAAGCCTACGTGTCCACCGCAGCCACTCCGATCACCGATGCCTGCGCCCTGAAGGCCATCACCCTGATCAGCCATAACCTGCGCCGGGTGGTCCAGGACGGGGAAGACCTCGGGGCGCGGGAAAACATGGCATACGCGCAGTTTCTGGCGGGCATGGCGTTCAACAATGCGTCCCTGGGCTTCGTGCATGCCATGGCCCACCAGTTGGGTGGCTTCTACGACTTGCCCCATGGCGTGTGCAACGCAGTGCTGTTGCCCCACGTGCAAAGCTTCAATGCCCAGGTCTGCGCCGTTCGCCTGACCGACGTGGCCCACGCCATGGGCGCCGACATTCGCGGATTCAGCCCGGAAGAGGGCGCCCAGGCGGCCATCGAGGCCATCCGCCGCCTTGCACACGATGTGGACATCCCCGCCGGTTTGCGTGAGCTCGGCGTTCGGCTCAACGACATTCCGACCCTGGCCAGCAACGCCCTGAAAGATGCATGCGGCGTAACCAACCCCCGGGCGGCGGATCAGCGGCAGATCGAAGAGATTTTCCGCAGCGCGTTCTAGGCGTTTTGACGGCCGGGCGCGAGCCTCGTGCCCGAGGCCGGCGACGTGCGTAGGCGTGGTGCATGTTTCCCCTCAGCGTGAGCTTGTGGCGGCCCTTTAACCCACGGCCGCCAGTGCTTTGTCATGCGACCCACTGAACTGAATCAACACCACACCCGCGATCAGCATCACGACGCCCAATACCCGCGGCAAGCTCACCTGCCGCTGCACCAACCCAAACCACCCAAAGTGATCCAGCACCAATGACGCGACCACTTGCCCGGCCAGCGCCAAGGCCATGAACCCCGAGGCGCCGAGTTTGGGCAGCAGTACCAGGGCCAGGGAAATGAAGCAGACCCCGAACGCACCGCCGGCCCACATCCAAAGGGGCGACTTGCTGATGAACGCCACTGATGGCAACGGCACGCGCATCGCCAGCATGATCGGCAGCAACACGAGGATACTCACCAGCAACGAGGCCAAGGTGGCCCATAACGGATGCCCCAGGCCCCGTCCAAGGTTCGCGTTGATCGCACTCTGAAAAGGCACCACCGCCCCGGCAATCACGGCCAGCAATAACAGGCCGATCCCATGCAACGTACTCATGATCATTCTCCAGCAGGTTTTGCTGGACTCTAGGGTATTCGTCGCGCAGATTTAAATTCCGTTTTGCTATCCAGAACATGCATCAAATGAATGATCTGCGCCGCATCGATCTCAATTTACTGGTGATTCTCGACGCCTTGCTCAGCGAGCAACACGTCACCCGGGCGGCTGAACGTCTGCACCTGAGTCAGCCGGCCGTCAGCCATGCTCTGGCGCGTTTGCGCGATCTGCTGGGCGATCCGCTGTTGGTGCGGGCAGGCGCCGGCCTGGTGCCGACCTCGCGGGCGCTGGAGCTGATGGCGCCGTTGACCGAAGCCCTGGCTCAGGTGCAATCGCTGCTGGCGCCCAATGCCTTTGATCCGGCGACCACCCGGCGCACCTTTCGCCTGGCCATGTCCGATTACGGTGCCGCCATCGTCCTGCCTGGCCTGATCCGCACGTTGCGCAGAGAGGCTCCGGGTATCGATCTGCAAATCAGTCACGCCAGCCGCGAAGGCATGCTCGACGGGATACTCAACGGTGACATCGACATCGCCGTCGGTGTGTTCCCGGAAATGCCCAACGAACTGCGCAGCACCCCGCTGTTCGAAGAGCACTACGCTTGCCTGGTGGATCGCGACCGTTTGCCGGCCGACGCTACCCTCGACCTGCCAACCTATCTGGCGCGCCCCCACGTTTTGCTGGAAATGCGCGGCAGTGGCACGCCGGAAATCGAGCGCGCCCTGACCGCGCTGCATGAACGGCGGCGCGTGGCGGTCAGCCTGCCGCACTGGAATGTCGCCCCGCAGTTGATCAGTGGCACGGATTTGATTCTGACCGTTGCCTCCCGCGGTTTGCGCGACCTCGACGAGGCGTCGCTGATCGTCGTGCCTCCACCGTTTCATATTCCGTCGTTTACCTTTGTGTTGGCGTGGCACCAGCGGCGGGGCGGGGATCAGGCGTTGAACTGGCTGAATCAACGAATCGCGGAGGGGATAAAACGCTGATGAAGTTCTTCGACGATCAGTCAATCAATGCCCAATGAGCTGATATAGACTGGCGCCCATTCGCCAAACAGTTCAAAAGGACTTCCCATGACCCCGTCGCTGTTAATGGCCGTTGTTGCCTCGGGTTTTATTTACGGGATTACGCCAGGCCCCGGCGTGCTGGCCGTATTCGGCATCGGCGCGGCCCATGGGCGACGGGCCGGGGCGGGGTTTCTCTGCGGGCATTTGCTGGGGGACGTGGTCTGGTGCGGCACTGCGCTGGTGGCGATTGTCGGGGCGCGGGAAATCGGCAGCACGGCGTTCGATGTGCTGGGCGTGCTCAGCGGTCTCTACCTGTTCTGGCTCGGCTGGCGTGCGGTGCGGGCGCGTCGCAGCAGTGCCCAGGCGCCGCAAGGGCCGGCGCGCCAGCCGTTCTGGCATGGCATCCTGTTTGGCCTGACCAATCCGAAGGCTTACCCGGTGGCCGTGGCCACGTTTACCGCCTTGTTGTCGAGCCGAGCAGAGTTGCTGACCTGGTCGATGCTGCCGTGGCTGATCCTGCTGAGTTTCGTGGGTGGCCTTATCGCCTACGCTATTCTCATTGGCGTCGTCGGTGCGCGGCGGGTGCGCACCTTGTATCAGCGCCATGAACTGGCCATCACCCGGCTTTGCGGGTTAATGTTCATCGGTTTCGCCATCAACGCCCTGGTACATGCCGTGCCGGGCCTGGTGACGAACAAGGCTTGAAGCCGGGTGCACGGAGGCCTCGGTGACACAGGATTTAACGGTCAGGGATGTTTTTTTATTGCCGCATTGTCCGGACATGCATTCAGCGCCATGACCACCAGAAATTCCGCGCCGCTGGCGAGCTACATCGATCTCTTGCTGGACGCCGTTTGCGCGGTCGACAAACAAGGTCGCTTCGTTTTTGTCAGTGCCGCCTGCCAGCGCATTTTCGGCTACAGCCCTGAAGAGTTGATCGGTCGACCGATGATCGACATGGTGCACCCGGCCGATCGTCAGCGCACCCTGGACGCCGCCCGGGAGATCATGGGCGGTGAGCCCCGGCTCAATTTCGAAAACCGCTACCTGCGCAAGGATGGCCGGGTGGCGCACATCCTCTGGTCGGCACGCTGGTCGGAGGTCGATCAACTGCGCATCGCCGTGGCGCGTGACATTACCGAGCGCAAGCAAGCCGAGTCCCGGCAAGCAGCGCTGTATGCGATTTCCGAGGCGGCGCATGCAGCGGAAGATCTCTTGGCGCTGTTCAAGCGTATTCATCTGATCATTGGTGAATGGTTGCCAGCGCTGAATTTTTCCGTGGCGTTGTATGACGATCACTGTGCCGAGCTGAGCTTCCCCTATCACGTTGATGCCCACGAACCCGAGCAGCCCTGCACGATGACCGGGCGCCTGTGTGCCGAGGTGGTCCGCAGCGGCCAGCCGATCCTGCTGACCCCGGATCAGGACGATCGACCTGCGGGGTTCGAGAGGCAAGAGAGCGCACAGAACACACCGTGCTGGCTCGGCGTGCCGCTGAACTCGCAAAACGGCACCATTGGCGCACTGATCGTCAAAAGCATGCCGGGCAGTGAGCGCTACACCGAGCAGGATAAAGAATTGTTGCAGTACGTCTGCGCGCAGGTCGCGACCGCGATCGAGCGCAAGCAATTGCACGCGCGCCTGGAGCGCATGGCCCAGTACGACCAACTGACGCAACTGCCTAACCGCGAATTGCTGCGCGACCGGCTCAAGACTGCGTTGGAAGCGGCGCGTGACGACTGCGGACGCTTGGCTTTGCTGTATGTCGATCTTGACCGCTTCAAGGAGGTCAACGACACCCACGGGCATGCGGTTGGCGACATGTTGCTGCAAACCGTGGCCAATCGGCTCAAGGGCTGCGTGCGTGAAACCGACACGGTGGCGCGTATTGGCGGCGATGAGTTTGTGGTGTTGTTACACAGCATTCACGCTTCGGGAGATGCCGACGGCGTGGCCGTGAAAATCCGTCAGGTCCTGGCTCAACCCCTGCGCCTGGACGGCCATAGCTTCAACATTCAGCCAAGCATCGGCGTTGCCCAATACCCCGAGCATGGCACGGAAGAAAAGCAGTTGTTCAGGCACGCCGATGAGGCGATGTACACCGCCAAGCGCGAGCATCACCTGCGGCTCGTCTGAATCACGCGCACCGTTCGTCGTGGCCTCGACGTTTTTTTCTAAACCTTTTGTATCGCGCCCATTCAGATTCTATGCGGGCGCCAGCTCGCCGCGATCATCACCAAGAGGTAGAGAATCATGCCTAATTCAAGAAACTCGAACTCGGGAAATTTCGCCAACGATCGAACCAAGGCGTCTGAAGCCGGTCGCAAGGGTGGGAAAACCACCACCACGACTGTCGATAAAGAGCCAGCGAAACCCGACATGGGCCGCAAGCCCGGACAGAAATCCAAGTAGTGGATGAAGGTGGTTTTGATTGAGAAGCGGGGGCGAAAGCTCCCGTTTTGAATGTTTACTGAGGAGGGCGCGACCATGAAGCGGATGGCCACCCAAATACGCTACACCGGTTTCGCCACGTTACTGGGCCTGTGCGCCAGCAGTGCCTTCGCCCAGTCCCCCGCCGAGTTCATCAACGATGCGTCGGCCCAGGGCATCGCCGATATCGAAACCAGTCGTCTGGCGCACCAGAAGTCGGAATCCAAAGAGGTCAAGGACTACACCATTGTCGTGATCAACGACCGCACCACTGCCAACCAGCACCTGGCGAAAATCGCCAAACAGCTGGATTTGCCGGTGGCCCCGCGTGAACAGGTGGTCGATAAGGCCAAGGCCTTGATGCCGCAAGTCATGGACGGCGCGAACTTCGATGAGGCCTATGCGGCCAGTCAGGTGAAGTCCACCGAAGAAGCCATCGCACAGCTTCAGCAGGAAGCGCAAACCACGGATGTGCCTGAGATCAAGGCGTTCGCTGAAGAGACGTTGCCCAAGTTGCAACATCACCTGCAGATGGCCAGGGCATTGCAAGCCAGTCGTTAGATCGTTCGATCACGCGGGCGACCCAGTGCCGCCCGCGCAGTGGCCTTCAGCACTTGTTCAAATCCTGTTTGTCTTTGTCTTTGTCTTCGACGACAGTGCCGTCAAGGGAGATGGTTTCGCCCTCGCCAAGTTGCCGATACTGCTTTCTCAGCGCTTCCAGCTCCTTGAGATCCAGCGCTTCGAGCCCCAGCATCGCGTTCTGCGCCTCCTTCGTCACCCGCAACAACTCATCGACTTTCAAATGCAGAATGTCCGTATCGCGGTTTTGCGTGTTCTGGATCAGGAACACCATCAGGAAGGTGATGATGGTGGTCGAGGTGTTGATGATCAGTTGCCAGGTATCGTTGAAGTGAAAGATCGGCCCGCTCAGTCCCCACAGGAAAATCAGAATGATCGCCCCCATGAACGTCTTGGGACTGCCGGTCCACAGGGCAAGTTTCTGGGCGATTTTTGCGAACTTCATGGCCGTTTTCCTTATTCTGAGAGCGCTTGAATTTCAGACAGTGGGGGCGCGATGAAAATTCGACCGGAGTGGCGGTGTGCCTGAAAAGGCTGTTTTTTGAAACCTTTGGTCTCGCCTGTCGCGGTATCGTAGCGGTCCGAGGACAACGCACCGACAGGAGAACGCAATGAGTTGGTCCGCCAAACAGTACGTCGCTTTTGAAGATGAACGCACCCGTCCCGCCCGTGACCTGCTGGCGGCTATTCCCGCCGGTGATGTGCGCTCGGCGATCGATATCGGATGTGGCCCCGGCAACTCGACCGAGTTGCTGGTGGAACGCTTTGCCAACGCCACGGTGCGCGGGCTGGACAGTTCGACCGACATGATCGAGGCCGCCCGCAAGCGTTTGCCGCAGGTGCGGTTCGATATCGCGGACATTGATCGCTGGAACGAAACTGGCCCATTCGATGTGATTTTCGCCAATGCGGTGTTGCAGTGGCTGCCTGATCACGCCACGTTGCTGCCTTCATTGGTGAGCAAACTTGCACCGGGTGGCAGCCTGGCGATCCAGATGCCGGACAATCTCAATGAACCCTCCCATCGCTTGATGCGCGAAGTGGCGGCGAGTGGTCCCTGGGCTAGCAAACTGACCGGCGCGGCCGGGCAACGCACGCAGATGGCCGATGCCAGCGGCTACTACTCAATGCTCAAACCGCACTGCGCCCGGGTCGATGTGTGGCGCACCACGTATCATCATCCACTCGCAGGCGGTGCCTCGGGTGTGGTCGAGTGGTTCAAGGGCAGTGGCTTGCGGCCGTTTCTCGATCCACTGGATGAGGCGGAACGGGCTGAATATCTGAAGCTGTATCTGGCCGCCGTCGAGCAGGCTTATCCGGCGCAGGCCGATGGTTCGGTGCTGCTGCCGTTTCCGCGGTTGTTTCTGGTGGCGACGCGCTGATGAAAGAAAGGGGGTAGATGACGCATCTGCCCCCTTTTTTTGATCGCCTGGAAACATCACTGCGGTTTGCTTCTCTTCGAGCGTCTGGCGCTCAAGTACTCAAAAACAAACGAAGCAAAGCCGAACAACCCGATCAATGAAATGATCATGATTCCCAACTCTGAATTTTGCATGTTGATCTCGGGGGCGGAAGGTGAGCCCGGAGCATAAGGTATCTGCCAGCGGGTTCAACGCAGCGCTATGGCTTCTTTACGGGCGAGCGCGGATCTATATGCAAACAATACGAGTGCCGGGCCGGCAAGGTCTGTTTAACGCTGAACAGCAACCAGCAACATCATCGGCCGTTCGCGTTCTTCGGCCAGTCGGTTGGTCACGCGTTCGCCCGCCATTCAGTGCTGAAGCACCTGAACCCGATCATGAGCGGGCCTTCACGGTGACTATTCTGGTCGGGCCGCTCTGCTGCGGGTCATATGGATGAGCGCTGATCTGCGACCATCCAGAGACGTTCGCTCTTCGACAGCAAAGGGCAAGAAGCCGAGTTTTGGATAAAGCAGTAAGCCAGCGGTATTTTCATTGAAACACGAGATCTGCACCTCGGTGGCGTCATAGCGCTCGAACGCCAGAGCCGTCATCGTCTCCACGATGAAGGTCGCCACACCTTTACCTCGTGCCTGCTGGGCAACGATGACATTGCCGATACAGCAAACCCCACCCGTTTCAGCCCGATAAAAGTTGGCAAAGCCAACGATGCTGTTCCCGGCCTCGACAATCGTCGAGTCGAATCGCTGGGTAATCGCGTTAGACAGCTGGGCTTCCGTCAGAGGGTATTGAGCTTTCGGGAACATATAAAACAGTTCCTGAGCATCAAGGGGAAAGCTGCAGATGGTTTTGATGTCAGCAGCCGTCACTGGCCTGTGTTGCAATATCATCGCGCGTCCTTGAGGTCTATGCATTCGGCCAAGTTAGTTTGAATGCAAAAGGGCTTGTTCAAAAGCCCCTTTCATTTGTGGACTACGCGTGTAATGCCGGCATCGAGTTTTTAATTATTTCTGAAATGATAGGAACAGGTGTCATCAGATGCTCCCTCATCAGGGCGCTCGCCTTTACCGCATCGCGAGCAAGGATTGCGTCAACGAGGGTTGCATGCTCGACCCTTTTTTGACGAAGTGCCTCTTCGGAAAAGACAGTGCTTTTGAGCCACAGGTGCCTGTACCTCTCAGCCTGGTCCAGCAGTTGCGATCTTAGTTGCAGCAGATGCTTGGATCCGCACCCGGAGGCTATCGCACTATGAAACGCCTTATGTCGAGAGTCCCATATCTCGAGCATTTGCTCCTGCGTTCTGAGCTCCATGACTTTCGATAGCGTGTGAGTTCGCGCCAGGATCGAGGCTTCCCACGAGTCATCTCCTCGTTCGATCGCGAGCGTGAGGATCAGGGCTTCCAGGTTGGCGCGCGCGTCGTAGATGTCGCGCATTTCCTCCAACGACATGGGGGCTACCCGATAGCCTTTCTGGTTAATCGCAATGACCAGGTGTTCCGCGACGAGCTGAGACAAAGCCTCTCTGAGTGGGCCAACCCCAAGACCATATCGATCTTTCAGGGCGCTCATCAGCAGCTTTTGTCCAGCCGGAAATACGCCACGAATAATGTCCTTCTTGAGCCTTTCGTAACCATCGAAAGTAGATTTCTGCTTTGGCTCAAGCTCTTCCATAGCGACCACTCATCGTCAAATTTTCCTAATGATACCCACATTTCAAAAGGCTCGCCGAATGGCTACTAAATCATTTTCTATCTACGTATTTTAAAAATGTAGACATTTTTGTTTAGTGGCGATATTTTTTGGCCGTCGCTTCACCAGACGCCCTGGAAAGCGCCCACACTCACTACGCCAGGACACAGCAATGAACGCCTTCTCTCAGATCAACGCTCCGGTAATGCAACAACCCACTGAGTGCGTGGGTTTCTCTCTCAAGCCTTCTGCTCAGTCCAAGCGCTTCCTGGAGCTCACATTTCCCAAGGTCACCGTCGACGCGTTTCTCTCTGCCGTGTCCCAATGGCCAGTTCAGGCACTTGAGTACAAGTCCTTTTTGCGTTTTCAGATTGGCAAAATCCTGGACGGAATTTGTGGCGAGACGCTGCGTCCGGTTTTGGTCAACACGCTGATGGATCGGGAAACGGGTGGTCTGTTGGTGAAGCCGGAAGGGCTGAACGATGTCTCCCAGGCAGAAGACATGGTCAAGTTTTCAACCGCCGTAGCGCACCTGCTCGGGCGTTCTAATTTCGATGCGATGAGCGGGCAGTTTTATGCGCGCTTCGTCGTAGAGAACGTTGATAACTCGGACAGCTACCTGCGTGCGCCACATCGTGTGATGGAGCTGCACAACGACGGAACGTTCGTGAATCAGATCACTGACTACGTCCTGATGATGAAGATCGACGAGCAAAACATGGAAGGTGGCAACTCCTTGCTGTTGCACCTCGACGACTGGGCTGATCTGAATAAGTTCTACAAGCACCCATTGGCTCGCCGCTCCCTGCGCTGGACAGCTCCACCGAGCAAGAACGTCAAAGAGGACGTGTTTCATTCCATCTTTGATACGGATGGTGAGGGGCGCCCGACCATGCGCTACATCGATCAATTTGTTCAGCCTGAAAACTTCGAAGAGGGCACCTGGCTTTTCGAACTCGGTGAGTCGCTGGAAACCAGTCAGGCGAAGTTGTCTATTCCCGTTGCGGTGGGTTCGTTCGTGTTGATCAACAACTTGTTCTGGCTTCACGGACGCGACCGCTTCGCAGCGCATCCAGGCCTGCGTCGTGAACTGATGCGTCAACGCGGCTACTTCAGCTATCCGAAGGTGGGTCACCACCACGGCCAGACATCCAACTAATTGACGGATGGGCCGCAGGCGACTGCGGCCCGTTCCCTGTCCGCCATCCTTGTGAGGTGATAGCTGTGTACGACTTTGTAATCATTGGTGGCGGCATTGTGGGAATGTCTACAGCCATGCAAATGGCATCTGAATACCCGGATGCAAAAATTCTGTTGCTGGAAAAAGAATCGGGTCCTGCCCAGCATCAGACCGGTCATAACAGTGGGGTGATCCATGCGGGTGTTTACTACACGCCTGGCAGTCTGAAAGCCAAGTTTTGCCTGGAAGGAAACCGGGCAACGAAAGCCTTCTGTGATCAGCACGGAATTCGTTATGACGCCTGCGGCAAAATGCTTGTGGCGACGAATGAAATTGAGAAGGAACGAATGAAAGCCCTTTGGGAGCGCACTGAGGCCAATGGCCTTGAGCGTGAATGGCTTTCAGCTGCCGAGCTTCGGGAAAGAGAACCGAATATTGTCGGGTTGGCGGGAATTTTCGTCCCTTCCAGTGGCATCGTGAATTACGCCGAAGTCACTCGACAGATGGCTGCAGAGTTTACGAAAGCGGGGGGCGTCATTCGCTACAACTCTGAAGTGACGGCTCTCGATGAGCGAGCGGACGAGGTCGTGGTCACGACGTCGACCGGCATTTACCAGGCCCGTTTTCTGATTTCATGCTCAGGCCTGATGGCTGATCGGGTCGTCAGGATGCTTGGGCTCGAACCGGAGTTCCAGATTTGTCCTTTCAGGGGCGAATACTACCTGTTGCCCAAGCAACACAATCAGATCGTCAATCACTTGATCTACCCCATCCCTGATCCGTCGATGCCATTTTTGGGTGTGCATCTGACTCGTATGATTGACGGTACTGTCACCGTAGGGCCGAACGCTGTATTGGCGCTCAAGCGTGAGGGGTACAAGAAAACTGATTTCTCCCTGGGGGATATGTTTGAAATCTTCACCTCGCTCGGGGTCTTGAAGGTTTTGAAGGCAAACTTCAAACCTGGCCTGATAGAGATGAGGAATTCTCTGTTCAAGAGCGGCTATCTCAAGCAAGTGCAGAAATACTGTCCGTCGATCAATAAAGAGGATCTGACACCGTACCCCGCCGGTGTTCGTGCCCAGGCTGTTTCGAACAGCGGCAAACTGATCGATGACTTCTTGTTCGTCAATACGAAGAGGAGCGTGAATGTGTGTAACGCTCCTTCGCCAGCCGCCACCTCGGCCATTCCTATCGGCGCCTACATCGTAAGCAAGGTCAAAGAGCAAATCGGTGAGCGGGCGTTCTTCGCCGCTCCGAAGGTCGGTCCAGCGGATGCCAGGGCGTTCGTATAAATAATAAAGCCGCTAGCGATAGCGGCTTTTTTTGAGCCAGGAAAGGGCTTGGGCAAGCTCGGATCCTCAACGCGCCAGGCTCAGACAGGCAAAAACCTGAACGAACAATGCGGCGAGCAGTGGCCAAGCGTTTGGTTGATCTGTTCTGGACTCGCTGATCGGCTCCTCCGCCTCTGGGGCCGGCATCACTCCGATCTCGAATGCACCGATTGTTTCACGCATGAGAAGCCTCCTGATGGGTCAAGGCCGGCTGCATGCCTGGCGCTGCATCATATAAAATTCTAATCCATATGTATTGTCAACGATATCTGCCGTTTTTTTGATCATATCTGGCCGATTTTTTAGTGTGCTGGTTATTTGTTTGCTGCGTATATCGGGTTTTTAGCCAGCGTTTACAGGGATTTTTGCCAATCGGCCAGGGATAAAACATTTTCCTTTGACTTCAAATGTATTTGGCGGTATTTCTAGACCTGCGATGAGCGTTCGCGTTTACAAGAGCAAAAAAATGCTAGATGGCCCCCCCTTCTACGTCGCTGCCGAGAACACAAAAATACGAGGTTGCACCATGACGAATCATCCCGTGAATTCCCCGGTTGACGCTGACGCCGAGCGTCTTGCATCCCTGGGATACCAGTCTGAATTCAAACGCGATATGAGCCTTTGGGCGAACTTTGCGTTGGGCTTCACTTATCTCTCGCCGGTAGTCGGCATTTACACCCTGTTCGCCTCATCTCTGATGCTGGGCGGCCCTCCGATGATTTGGGCATTGCTCATCGCCGGTGTTGGCCAGCTTCTGGTGGCGCTAGTGTTTGGTGAGATCGTCTCCCAATTCCCGCTCGCAGGAGGTGTATACCCCTGGGCGCGTCGCCTTTGGGGTCGCAAGTGGGCATGGATGACAGGGTGGGTTTACGTGATGGCGATGTTCTCGACCATTGCAGGGGTGGCATATGGCGCAGCGCCATACACCGCTTCAGTTGTCGGGTTCGAGCCTACGGTGGGTGCAAACGTCATCTGTGCATTGGTGATCCTGGCCATTGCGACAGCCATCAACATGATGGGCACCAAGGTCTTGGCGCAGGCAGCGCTGATCGGGTTCTTCGCCGAAATAATGGGGGCGTTGGTGGTAGGCGTGTACCTGCTGGTGTTTGAGCGTCACCACGATATGAGCATTTTCTTCAATACGTTCGGTTCGGAGAGTACGGGCTCATACACCGCAGCATTCCTGGCCGCTAGCCTTATCGGTGTCTTCCAGTACTACGGATTCGAGGCCTGTGGCGATGTCGCCGAGGAAGTCCCGGAGCCCGGTCTGCGTATCCCCAAATCGATGCGTCGCACGATTTACATTGGCGGTGTTGCAGCAACCTTCGTCTGCTTTGCCCTGATTATGTCCGTGGTCGATATTGGCGCGGTTATCAATGGCACTCTTGCTGATCCAGTGTCCGCCATTCTGGCCAATGCGTTTGGCCCGGTGGGATCCACTGCAGTGCTGTGCGTCGTGCTGATCTCCTTCCTCTCTTGCGTGATGAGCCTGCAAGCTGCGGCCAGTCGACTGATCTATGCGTACGCCCGCGACAAGATGATTTTTGCCAGCGGCCTGCTTTCCAGGTTTTCTCATGAGCGTCATGTCCCGCCCTATGCCCTGTTTTTGTCGGCGCTTTTGCCTGGTGTGATTGTCGTCGGCTCGATGATTTCAGCTGATGCGCTGTTGAAGATTATTTCCTTCTCGGCGGTAGGCATCTATATCGCGTTCCAGATGGTCGTTCTTGCTGCTCTGCGAGCTCGCTTGAAAGGCTGGAAACCAAGCGGCGAGTACCAGCTTGGATCGCTTGGTTTGATCACCAACGTTGGCGCGCTCGTCTATGGGGTTGCCGCTATGGTGAACATCGGCTGGCCACGCACACCCAATGCACTTTGGTATGACAACTGGATTGTTGTGCTGTCCTCATTCGCTGTGATCGCGGTCGGCTTCCTCTATATGTGGATTGCCCGCCCTCATTTGCGCAGCGCGGCCATTTACGGAGACGCAATTCCATCAAGGGAGGCGGTTGTAACCGGCGCGGTTCGAAGAACCACCGCATAGTTTCCGACGAGATCAAAACGCTCTTTAAGAAGGGCGTTTTTTTGTTTCTGAGGGCATTCCAATGATTGGCTGTATCCAAGGTGCCGATTTCAGCTTGAAAGCCGGAAGCTCCAGAAACCCATGGCTGAGTTGCGCAGTAAAGGAGCAACGTGATGTGGTTCAAAGGTTCATTGAGTGCAGAATTTAATGAGGTGGATCGCGCCCTGCATGCACTGCTGGGGCAAGAGCCTTTGACCCCGGACAGTTTGCAGTTGTTGAAAAATGGTCATGCTACGACGCATTCAAATGTGTTCGCTCTGGCCGAGCGGATAAAAGCGCTGGAGGACCAGGTTGAGAGCCTGAAGCAGGCGCAAGAGAACGGGGCGCGGAACGCAACCGCCAGCGCGGATAAAATCAGCGCCCTGACAAGTGAGGTCGCTTACCTGAATCTATGTTCAGCTGAGAAAAGCCTGGCCTTCGAGTCGGTCAATAGAGAATTGACTGCACTGAGTGGAGAGGCGCAAGTGTGGGAGCTTGTCAAACAGACCCTCACGGAAGGCTGTTGGGATCTCAAGATCGTTGACGGAGACCTGGAGCATCCCTCCAATGAGCTTCGTTGGTCTCGTCAGTTCAAGGAGCTGGTTGGCTATTCAGATTCGGAGTTTCTCGATGGCTGGGAAACGTATAACCAGATCGTTGATCCCGACGATCTCCCCAGGATGCTGAAGATTATCGAAGAATACGTGCGGGCTCCGCAAAGCGCCGACCATTACGTCGTGGAGTATCAAATGAGGCATAAGCAACGGGGCATGGTTTGGTATCGAGAGCGGGGGCGGGCCATGACGGGGGCTGACGGCAAGGTCTGCAGGCTGATTGGCGCCGTTCGAGACATTTCTTCCGAGCGGCATGCCATTGATTTACGTCAGCGGGAGCAGGCTGCCATGCAGGCAACCTATGCTCAGATTTCCACTGCTCTTGGAGTGATAAAGGCCATTGCAGATCAAACAACCATGCTCGCGCTTAATGCCGCGATTGAAGCGGCGAGGGCAGGGGATTCGGGGCGTGGGTTTTCTGTTGTGGCTGATGAAGTAAAAAAGCTCGCTTCAAGAACGCAGGAGGCCACTCAGCAGATCCACTCAATGCTGTCGAATGTCTCAGTGAGTGGTGAGTGAGCCTGTATAAGCAGGTCGCTTGCGCTGGTGTTTCGCGATGATAAAACGTATTGGTAAAACCATAATCCAGCCGACCCATACTGCATCCTGCCATTGCGGCGCGGTGGTGTTTGAGCTGGATCTTCCTGATGGGGTGGTCGACCCCAAGCGATGCAACTGTTCGCTCTGCAGGCGCAAAGGCGCAGTGATGGGGACTGTAGCGCTATCCGGCATACGCATCACCCAGGGTGCGGATGTTCTGACGGCCTATCGTTTCCATACGGGCGTCGCGTGCCATTACTTCTGTTCTCGATGCGGTATCTACACGCATAACGTGCGGCGCTCCGATCCGACCCAATGCGGCTACAACATAGGTTGTCTGGATGGCGTGGATCCGGCGGCGCTGGAGCATGTCTCGATGAGCGATGGGGCCAACCATGCGCTTGATCGAGGCACTGAATGATTTGGAAGAGGTGGGGCGAAAAGGGTTTCGAGCTGCGTAGAGAGGCTTGGGCCTCTCTACGGCGAAATGCGTCGGCTTATGCCGCGCCTCGGTGTTTACGCTTGCAGGGGCGCTGAACCAGCGACCAGTGCGCAGCGGCCTCGCCGAGTTCGATAACCCGACAACCTGTTTCCTGGCGATTCATTGCGTGATGAGCCATGTCTCCAACCGTCCAATTGGCCGTGTTGGCAGCGATGACACGACCTTCCTCGGATACGATCAGGGCTTCGTTTTCCATTTTGATCAGGCTGGAAAGCAGGATTCGTTCGAACTTATGCAAGGCGATGTCCGCACCGGCGATACCCACGAAACGACCATCAACGTGGATAGGCAGGGAGAAGGTCAATATGTACGTATCGGCCCCGTAAAGATCGACGTAAGGGCCTATGACAACATTGCTGCCTGTATTTTTCGGGCGAGCAAACCACTGCATGCTCTGGTAGTTGTAGAAGCTTTCGCTGCGTCGATTGAAGTTGAGGGTCATGGGTACGACCTTGCCCGCAGTCCCCATTCTCCACCACTCAAGGTACATCTCGCAGTCTTCCAGCTCTCCCGGCTCAAGAACAACGCCAGTGCCATGAATGCATGATTTGGAACCCTGGAGCTGTGCATCGATTTTTGGTTTAAGCACGGCCAGGTCTTTGGATGAGGGCTTCTTGCCCAGCGCAGCCTCACGTCGCCAAATCTCCACGACTTCGTTTGCCAGGATCGTCAACTGGTCGAAAACGTTACCGATCGAAGCATTGATGCTGGCGGCGCAGTCGTCTGCGTCGGTGCGAAAAAGTGGTACTGGCATGATGTGGGCCCCTGTTGCATTCTCGTGACGCCGTTTCAGCTTGATGCCGTGGGTAGCTTCCACCCACTTCGCATCAAAAAGCCGCTTGCGGGAGAAGGAGCAAGGCGCATGCCATTTTCTAGGCTATCTCGGATAAAAGATCTAATCTCAGATCTATGAGCCTTTTGATGCCGCGCGTGACATGCGCTTCTGCCAATGCGCCTGCAAGATTGGGATCATTTGCCATGATCGCATCGGCAATCGCTCGGTGTTCTGATTGGACCGCTTCGGGCGTTATGGAGCCTTCTCCGGGGATCCACATCAGCTCGCCGATTTCTGCCTGAAGGCTCATTTCTGCGTGGGTCAGTCTGACTGACTGCGCGGCAACGGCAATCTCTATATGGAATCGCGCATCGGCACGACGCCGTTCCGTTCGGGTTGTCGCATCGCCCAGCGCATCAATGTAGTGCTGGAGCTTGGCATGATGCTCCGATGAGGAGCGCTTGGCGGCGAGTCGAGCCGCAGCCCCCGAGATGGCAACATGTTCGTCGCAGAGATCGCGTAGTTCCAGCGCGCTCATATCGGCAAGGCGGGTACGCAAATGAACTTCCGGGAGTTCAACGGCGGGGCATACGAAACTTCCGCCGTTACGACCTCTCTTTGTCTCGATGACACGGCGTTCGCGAAGGTAGGCCAAGGCTTCACGCAGTGTTACGGTCGCTACCCCAAACTGCATGGCCAGTTCGTTTTCGCTTGGCAATTGCTCGCCTTCGGCGAAAAGCCCCAGGTCGATCACTTCAATTAATCTGCGAACGACTTCTTCTGTCCGGCCTTCTTGTCGCAACCTCATGAACGAGGCTGTTCTTGCGCTGGAGTTGTTGTTCATCATCCATCGGCAGTGAATGTTGCTCGAGCGAGCTCAATTGACTTGCCAATCCTCCCAAATGGTTGTGTCTCATGGCCTCAATTTACCAGAGTCAGCCGGCACTTCGCGCTAAAACCTCTCAAATTAAATTTTAAAAAAAAGGCCGCCCCCTCGACAGGTGCGGCCAAAAACTCGGGTGGTAACGCCGAGTGGACAAGCTGAGATGCAGGGTGAGTGCTGTTTCTCAACGGGTCCCGAAGGGGTAGCTCAGCGAGGGCATCCATTTGCGCCAAAGCTGTTCCAGTTGGCCGTTCGATTTGATCGTCGCAAGGGCCTCATTGACGTGGGCGAGCCAAGCCTCATTTCCCTTTTTGACCGCAATGCCCCATTTGTTTTGAGTGGGAACACTGAACCCGATTTCCAGATCCGGTTCCTCGGCAAGCGGAACCAGCGCGACGTCGTCATCCACGAATGCATCGATAATGCCGTCGCGTAGCGCGCTGACCATGTCACCCAAAACATCGTCGCTATCCCCGCCGAAAGGCACGCAGATGCAGCCGGTGAACGTTTCGGCCAGTGCCATGTTCAGGCTTTGGGCAATCGCACCGACTTTCTTGCCCTTCAGGTCTGATGGGGATCGCAGATTTGAGCCACGTCGAATCATCACGGCTTCATCGAATACCGCGTACGGCTCAGTGAAGTCAGCCAATGTCTTGCGATGAGCGGAAATGCCCTGACCGCACAAAATGACGTCGCCTTCCCCGGCCTGTAACGCGGGATAAAAATCGGCCCAGTTCTGATAGGCGAACTGAAAAGGCAGGCCCAGTGTCTGGGCCAGCAGCCTGCCCAGATCCGATTCGTAGCCGTGTCGGAATCCTTTGTCGTCTCTCCAGAAAAGCGGTGGGGCAGGGAGGTCTGCACAAATCATTCGCAATTCTGGTGCTTGGTGGGCTTTGTCGGTCATGGCAGGTAGTCCAGGTACATTTTGCGTTCCCAGTCGGTCACTACGCCGCAAGAGCGAGCCCATTCATCGGCCTTCAGTTCGCGATAGAGACTGGACAGTTCTGCAGGGAATGCGTTGCGAACGACTTCATCGCGATCAAATGCTGCAACCGCGTCACCCAGGGTGAGAGGAATCCCCACCGACTCGCTGCCGTCGACATAGCTGTCTTTGGACTCGGACGGACCTGGGCTTGTCTTATTGCGAAGACCGTCGAGCATGCCGGCCAGAAGCAGGGTGTGCGAGAGGTAAGGGTTCACGCTGGCATCGGGAAGCTTGTACTCAAGACGGCCGTTGGCGGACAGCCGCACGGTGCAGGTTTTGTTGTCCATGCCCCAGTTGATTCGAGTTGGAGCGAATTGGCCGATATCCCAGAAGCGTTTATAGGAGTTCACGGTCGACGCCATGATCATCATGGAGCCAGGGGCGTGAGCGAGCATGCCGCCCAAGGCATGCATGCCTGTTTCAGTCAGGTGCAGTTCACGTCGACCGGGTTCAGCCAGAACGTTGCGGTCGTCTTTCCACAAGCTGACGTTGTGGTGGCAGCCGTTCCCCATGCTGCCGGTGCTCGGCTTCGGCATGAAGCTCGCCTTGACACCGAACTCGCTCGCGACCTGGCGACAGATCAAGCGATAGGTCATCAGTCGGTCTGCAGTCAGTTCGCACGAGTCAAACATCCAGTTGAGTTCGAGCTGACCTGGGTCCTCGTAATCGCCTTCGATCATGTCCAGGCCCATGGAGATCGCATATTCCATGACGCGTTTGTAGATAGGGCGCATCAGCTCGAGGTTGCCCATGTGATAGGCCGGGCTTGCACCTGGGCGCACTTGAACTTCCAGCTTGTCGCCGAACCAGGTCATCTCTGGCTCGCAGCCCGATTTCATACGGAAGCCGGTTTCCTTGATGAAGGCTTCATGCGAACGGATCAAGTGTCCACGGGCATCGGTGCCCAGTGGGGCGCCGCCGTTTTCGAGGCGGTGATCCGGCTCGTACATACGGCAGAAGAACGAACCAATGGATTTGTCCCAGGGAAGAATGTTGAAGCTATCAATGTCCGGAATGGCGGTGAACTCCGCCGCTTGTGCGCCCCCGCCCAGCAGTTCGCCAGTACGGGTCGTTTGAAGATCCGAGACGGCCGTGCGATGGAATTGCACGCCTTTCTCAAGGTTGCGCAGCAGATGTTTCGCCGGCACAACCTTGGCGATGACGCGACCAGAGAGGGTGACAACTTGGTAGTAGAGGTATTCGACGCCGGCATCTTTGATGCGTTTGGCCAGTTCCTGGGACGCTTGGGAGCTGGTGTTGAATTCTCTGTGCAGGTCTAACGCAGTCATTCGAGTTCTCCTGGCGCTGCATGGGCAAGGCATGGCAGCAGCACATTCTTTTTGTATTCCTGCTCTGACGGCTGGCACGTGGCACCTGGCAGGGACGTATTTAATTTAAGATATGGTTTTATATCTTTCAAGCTTTAAATTTTGAATTTGCCGATCTGTAAGGCTGTTTTGTGCGGATATTTTGATTTTTTATAAGGTAAAACGCATCAATAGCGACCTTTCTGGCGTGAGGTGAGGCGCTTATGAAGGAGAAAGGCAAAAAAAAGGGCCTATACATACAGGCCCAGAGGTTAACTGGTCGGGGGATGTTTACTTCGTACGATGGGTGCGGAAGAAGTCAGCGACCCATTTCGCCACAGGAGACGCATCGACGGGTAAATGAGCAATGGAGTCCAGGGCGTTGGCCGACACATAGTCGCTTAGAAGATCGCCGCGAAATTTTTTTGCCAGTGCCTGGATGTATTCCGGTGAAAACTCAGGATGGTACTGAACGGAGATCGCCGGAAAGGAATAGGCGAAGACACCGTTTTCACAGTGAGCTGATCCACCTATGCGAGTCGCTTCTGGCGGAACCTTCTGAACCTGATCTTGATGGAAGACAAATGAGGCAATGCTTCCCGGAAGGTCGGGCGTCTCATAGTTGTATCGCTGAGAGCCGACGCCCCATCCCTTGCTTGATTTCGCGTTCAGGCCGCCGTACGCATCCGCCATGATTTGGTGGCCAAAGCAAATCCCGAAAACCGGAATTCGCTTCTGTCTCAACTGTTGAAGAAGTGCGATCAGGCCAACCATCCAGGGACTTCGCTCATAGGTGCTGTGTTTCGACCCGGTGAGGATAAAACCATCGAAGTCACCCGGGGCCGGGAGCTTTTCTCCACGCACTGGCGACAGGTAGGTGAACGTGGCTTCCGGAAGATAAGGGGATAGCCACTGGTCGATCATTTTCGGGTACGACCCAAACTCATCGATCAAGTCGTCGGGTGTTCGCCCGTTTTCCAGAATACAAATCCGCAATGGCTGCTGAGACATATTTCACCTCATGAATCGTGGGGCTGCACATGACGAAGGTGATTCAAGCAGCGCCGTGAAGGCGCTGGTTCACGAAGTCGTCGTTGTGCCGGTCGTAGCGTTCACAGTCCTGATAGAACCGCTTTGGCCCAAGGCATTGCAATGTCACCGGGAAGTTGTCCTGCGCTGGCGTCATGCACCCCTCGTTCCCCCACCTGTTCGGCTCCCAGCCGAGTCAATGTCTGTGCAACGATCTCGCTGCCGCGATTGAAGGTTTCGTAGAAGCTGTCACCCAGGCCAAACAGCGCGAACTTGAGACCGCAGAGGTTGGGTTGTTCACGGTCCAGCGCTTCGAAGAAAGGCTGAGCGGAATGCGGAAGTTCGCCGTCGCCATAGGTCGAGCACACGATGAAATAAAACACGTCTGGCGACAGATCGGTGACTGAGAATTTAGACATGTCGGTGCTTTCGATGCTCACGTCTGCGCTGAGTGCGTCGACGATGTCGTCGGCGACCATTTCAGCGTTGCCGGTTTCTGTGCCGTAGAGGACTTGAATGTTCATTTATTGTTTTCTCCTGCTTGATGGGACTGGGCTGCGCCCAACATGGCAACCTTGTTGCGGAATTTTCGGCGCGCGCGGCCATAAGGGGCATTTTTGAGTTCGGCCGTATCGATGCGCTTCCAGTCTTCGTAGCAAACAGTCGTGCTTTTGATCGCCTCTGCTATCGCCGGGTAACCTGGTTTCCCAAGACCCAGGGCGCCCGACTTAACGGCCTGTACGATGTTGTCGGCCACGTGTTTGGCATCCGCTCGATTGTCCGGGATCGTGCCCGTGGGGCCTCGGCGGAACCAGCCGGTGCAATACAGGCCGTCATCCAGAAAGCCGTTAGACAAATCGGAGTCCGGGCGTGATAAATCCGTGCGGCAGAGATCGAGTTCCGGGCGCTCTTCAAATCCAATCGCAGTGATGATGCTTGTCGCGGGAATGCTTTGCTGGTGCTCAGGGTTTTGCGTGCCTTTAAGCACCAGGCCTGCAACATGGTCGACACCGGCCACGCGAACGGGCGCCCAGCCAAAATGGAATGTCACCGATTTTTTGCTGGTGTACGGTTCGGCTTCTGATCTGGCCAGCGCGAGCAGTGTTTCTATCTTGGCCCTGGCAAGCCCGAGCAGGGCCTCAATTTTGGCCTTGGCAAGCGGATCCTCAATCGATTCAAGATCGAGCTCGTCGTTAAACTCGAATTGCACATTGGCAAGTTTGGCGAGTTCTTTGATCATCACCGTGTCGAATTTTGCCAATGCAGCTGGCGATCGACCTACGACATCGATGTGTTCTATCGGGCTGCTCGCCAGATGTGTCAGTGCTTCGTGGGACAAGTCAGAGCCATGAAACTCTTCGCCCTTTTTGACCAGCAGCCGCAGCACGTCAATGGCAACGTTGCCATTGCCCACGATGATTGGGCGAGTGCCAAAGCGTGGCAAAAACGCTTCTTCGTCCGGGTGGTCGTTCAGGAAGCGAGTGACCTGTCCGGCGCCGTAGATGTGATTCAACGCATCCCCCGGTACGCCCAGTTTCCGATCGCCATACAGGCCCGTCGCAACCACCACGATGTCGTAAGCGGCGCGCAGATCTGCCAGTGGTAGTTCGGTGCCAACATGAACGTTACCCAGAAACCGGATTTTCTCGCGTTCAAACATTCTTTCGAATTGCCGGGTCACTGCCTTCGTGCCCGGGTGGTCGGGCGCAACACCGTAGCGGACCAAACCGTATGGAACGGGCAGTCGTTCAAGCAGCGTGATTTCTGCGTCCGGCCATTCACGTCGAAGTGCTTGAGCCATGAAGCAGCCCGAGGGGCCCGACCCGATTATCGCAATGGTTGGAGTGCTCATGATCAGACCTCTGGATCGAACGCCATGGGCATCGCAATAGGGCCCGTGTTTCCGCTGTCCGGCAGCCACTGCACTTCGCCATTGAAGCGAGGGTTTTTGATGCGTTGTGCAAGAAGCGCCAAGGCTTCTGTCATGTCGCCGCGAGCGATGAAGTGACCGATGCAGTGGTGAGCGCCGGCACCAAAACCGAAGTGCGCCTGGCGTTTGGCCGTGATATCGAACCCGGGATTTTCGAAGACGGTCGGATCGGTGCCGGCCGCCTGACTGAACAGGTGAACCGTCGTGCCCTTTTTGATCTCCAGCCCTTGATAGTTGAAATCCTCCAGCGCTTCTCGGGTCACCCATGTCACGGTCGGGCGCACGCGCATGACTTCTTCGACAGCAGCCCTTGCCAGCTCAGGATCTTCACCCAGCAGTTTCCACTGGTCCGGGTGCTGGACGAACATGTCCATGGCCAAGGCGATCTGGTTACGCGTGGTGTCGATGCCGCCGAAAATGGCGAGAACGATCATGTCGTACAGTTCTTGATCGCTCAGCGCGGTTTTGTCTTCTTCGTTGGCTTTAACCAGCATGCTGAGAAAGTCATCGCCCAGGCCGTTCTTCTTCAGGGCTTCAACCGCCATGGCGGCATAACCGAACAGTTTGTCGGTCGC
Source organism: Pseudomonas sp. MIL9 (assembly GCF_016887925.1). NCBI lineage: Bacteria > Pseudomonadati > Pseudomonadota > Gammaproteobacteria > Pseudomonadales > Pseudomonadaceae > Pseudomonas > Pseudomonas sp. MIL9. The sequence continues at coordinate 169,096 of NZ_JAFEHE010000003.1, forward strand.
GGCGTTGATCTTTGCTTCGTCCTGCTTGAACGTCACGCCCAGCGCCAGCCCCATGTCCACCGCCAACTGAGCCAGCCCTCGCCACTCACTGCGCGGTAAGCCGAGGAGGGCGCAGATGACTTGAGTGGCGTATGGCTCAGAAAAATCGGCGACGAATTCACAGGTGCCTTTCTTCGAGAATCCATCAATGATTTCGTTGGCCATGTCCTGAAATACAGGTGTGAGCTTGCGTACGAGCTTCGGTGCAAAAGCGGGGTTCGCAAGGCGGCGAAGGCGGGAGTGATCGGCGCCTTCGCGACTCAGCAGCATCCGAATCCACCAGTCGGCAAAACTCCCTGTCGCCTTATTGTGCGCAGGCCATGCGTAGCTCCCCTGGCGAAGACGCTGGTCCCGAATCAGCGCGTTGACTTCGTCGTAGCGAAGCACTGCGATGCCATAAGGCGTCCGTGCAAACCAGCTTTTTTCTCGCGCATCAATCACTTCCTTCGAGCGCATTGAAAAGGAAGGGTTGGCCACATCCAGGTAGGGCGCAGCTTCGAGCGTAGTAGGGAGACTGGAAGACATTTGGACACCTTCGATCGTTATTAGAAGAAGCGAGCCGCTCGCGATTCGCACGGGTCAACTGCGACGGTTGACGGGCGGTGCGGGCCATTACCTGCGTGGGCCTGGTATCTCGCCGGAGTCGCATTACGAATTCAATTTAAAATATGGTTTCATATCTTTCAAGAGGAATTTTTGTTTTTTGGGGCGCTATTGGGCCCGTTTTTGCCATTGCATGGCATGAATCGCATAAGAAATTGGCTATTTAGAGAGGAAAACCAGCTGGAGAGGACGTGAAAAAGCTGCTTGGCATCTAATTTACTTTAAGATATGGTTTCATAAGTATTAAGATTCGATCAGGATTTGCTCATGAAGTCGCCGCGCGCCATTGCAATTGTTCATTCCGATACTGATGTCCCTGGCAGCCTGCCCGAGCTCTTCAGCGAGCAGGGTCTGGATCTGGAAATCGTATCCATCAGCCAGGCCCTGCCAGCGCCTGAAGCGCTCGACATCGTTGTTGTGATGGGCAGCCCTGAATCGGCCTATGACCATCGATTGCCCTGGTTGGATGCCGAGCTCAAATGGCTGAAGTCTGTTCAGGAGCGAGGCGTGCCGACGCTTGGCATTTGCTTTGGCAGCCAGTTGCTTGCCCGCGCGCTGGGCGGTCAGGTCTATCGAAACTCCACCGCAGAGATCGGTTGGACTGAAGTTCAAACACTTCAGGCGCAGTGGGCGCACAAGGGCCCCTGGCTCAATTTCCACTTTGACGCCTTCACGCCGCCCCCCGGCTCAACCTTGTTGGCGAAAACCGATCTGGCTCCCCAGGCCTACCGCAAAGGCAAGTCCATGGGGGTGCAGTTCCATCCGGAAATTGACGCACAGATGTTCGATACCTGGACGGACTACTGGCGCAATACCGAGGAAGGGCAGCGCTTTCTAGCCACCGCCGGAGATCTGCCAGAGCGCATGCGCGCGGAAATTCAGGTGAAGGAGGCCGGTAATCGAGCCAACTGTCGCCTGCTGCTTCAGGATTTTTTAGCCGCTATCTGAAACACCCATTCAACCCTGACCCAGCCTGCGAATTCAGCGAGCTCGACCTGGGCCATCAATCGTGAAACCTGAGGACAACCATGCAACCGTTAACTTTGAGCGATTGGGAAACCAAATCTGCACAGCTGAAGATTGAAGGGCGCGCGTTCGTGAATGGCGCGTATGTGAGCGCTGCGGCAGAAGCTGTTTTTGAGTGCGTCAGTCCGGTCGACGGGCGCTTTCTCGCCCACGTTGCCAGCTGCGATGCCGCCGATGCGGATCACGCAGTAAAAGTCGCCCGCGGCACATTTGACTCCGGTGTCTGGTCTCGTCTGTCGCCCGTTTCCAGGAAGCAGGCGATGCTCCGTTTTGCTGATCTGTTGGATCAGAACGCCGAGGAGCTGGCGCTCCTGGAAACACTCGACATGGGCAAGCCCATCTCGGATGCACTGAATGTCGATCTACCTTGCTCAGCGGATGCCATCCGTTGGAGTGGTGAGGCGATTGACAAGATTTATGACGAAGTCGCGGCGACCCCCCACGACCAGTTAGGCCTGGTCACTCGCGAGCCGATCGGCGTTGTCGCCGCGATCGTGCCGTGGAACTTCCCGTTGATGATGGCGTGCTGGAAGTTGGGCCCTGCACTTGCAGCGGGCAACTCGGTGATTCTCAAACCATCGGAGAAGTCGCCTCTCACCGCCATTCGGATTGCCCAACTGGCAATCGATGCCGGCATTCCTGCGGGCGTCCTGAACGTACTGCCGGGCTATGGCCACACCGTAGGCAAGGCGCTCGCCCTGCATATGGACGTCGACACCATCGTCTTCACCGGCTCGACCAGGGTCGCCAAGCAACTCTTGATCTACTCCGGCGAATCCAACATGAAGCGCGTATGGCTGGAGGCTGGCGGCAAGAGTCCCAACATCGTTTTCGCCGACGCTGCCGATCTTCAAACCGCAGCGGAATCCGCAGCGGGTGCGATCGCCTTCAATCAGGGAGAGGTTTGTACCGCCGGTTCCCGTCTTCTCGTCGAGCGTTCGATAAAAGACACATTCCTTCCGATGGTCATCGAAGCACTGAAAGGTTGGACGCCCGGCAATCCGCTTGATCCTGAAACAAACGTGGGAGCCCTGGTCGACACGCAGCAGATGAACAACGTGTTGTCCTACATCGAGGCCGGTCACAAGGACGGTGCCAAATTGGTCATCGGTGGCGAGCGCGTGCTTCAGGAAACGGGTGGGACCTATGTACAGCCCACCATTTTCGATGGTGTCAGCAACGCGATGAGAATCGCCCGGGAAGAAATCTTCGGGCCGGTTCTGTCGGTCATCACGTTCGATTCGGTCGAGGAAGCGATCTCGATCGCGAACGACTCCCCATACGGTTTGGCCGCTGCGATCTGGACCGCGGATATTTCCAAGGCACACCTCACGGCCAAAGCCCTGCGGGCGGGCAGTGTATGGATCAATCAATACGATGGCGGCGACATGACCGCCCCCTTTGGTGGGTTCAAACAGTCGGGCAACGGTCGCGACAAATCGCTCCACGCGTTTGACAAGTACACCGAACTGAAAGCCACCTGGATCAAGCTGTAATGGGGCGCGAGATGTCCGTTCAAAACACGCTGCTTTTCCGTCAGCAAGCCTGATTGGGATTGAAGCGGCGGCTCTCCGGCAGAGAGCCGCCCGGCACATTGATTGATGCACGGCCCCCTGGGCCGATGCTCAGTCGCAGCAAGGCCTGAACATCATCGGCGAATGCTTCGACGAGCTGGCATAACGCTCTCTTCCAGACTGTGGGCTCATACCATGAACAAGACAAACCTCACGCTTGAACAGAAAGACGTTAAATACCACATGCATCCTTACACGGATGCCCGCCTTCATGAGTCGGCTGGCCCATTGATCATCGAGCGTGGCGAAGGTGTTCACGTCTTCGATAATCAAGGCAAGCCGTACATCGAGGCAATGTCGGGGTTGTGGAGTGTCGCGCTGGGCTTCAGCAATCAGCGTTTGATAGAGGCTGCAGAAAAGCAGCTGCGAACACTGCCGTTCTATCACTTGTTCACCAGCAAGGCGCATGCGCCGAGTATCGAGCTGGCAGAAAAGCTGATTGAACTATCGCCAGTGCCAATGAGTAAGGTGTTTTTCACCAACTCCGGCTCTGAAGCCAATGACACGGTTGTGAAGCTCCTGTGGTACCGCAATAACGCTTTGGGCAAACCGGCCAAAAAGAAATTCATCAGTCGGATGAATGCATACCATGGCATCACCGCCGTCAGCGCAAGCCTTACCGGGATACCTGCGAATCAGCGAGGTTTTGACGTGCCTCTTCCCGGTTTTCTCCATGTCAGCTGTCCTCACTTCTACCGGTTCGCAAAGCCGGGTGAAACCGAGGAGCAATTTGCGGATCGTCTGGCCCAGGAGCTGGATGACCTGATTCAAAAGGAGGGCCCGGAAACCATCGCGGCCTTCTACGGGGAACCGTTGATGGGAGCGGGTGGTGTGATTGTGCCGCCTGAAACCTATTGGGAAAAAATCCAGAAAGTGTGCCGCAAGCACGACATCCTCATTGTGGCTGATGAGGTGATCTGCGGTTTTGGTCGTACCGGCAACCTGTTCGGAAGTGAGACGTTCGGGATCCAACCAGACGTTATGGTGTTGTCCAAGCAACTGTCTTCGTCCTACCAGCCGATTGCAGCCATTTTGATCAACGACCTGGTGTATCAAGGCATCGCTGATCAGAGCCACGCACTGGGCACCCTGGGTCACGGCTTCACCGGAGGCGGACACCCCGTCGCAACGGCGGTCGCGCTCGAAAACCTGAAGATCATTCAGGAAGACCATCTGGTCGAGCATGCTGCCACTATGGGAGAAGTGCTTCGCCGTGGGCTTCGGCGCTTTATCGGACATCCGCTGGTGGGGGAAGTCCGTGGTGTGGGGCTTATAGCGGCAGTCGAGCTGGTCGCCGACAGGGATACCAAAGCACCGTTTGAGACTGTGGGTCGGCTGGGTCGCTACTTGGCGTCACGTGCGCAGGATCTCGGGATGATCGTTCGCAGCATGGGCGACTCGATCGCTTTTTGCCCTCCGCTCATTTCAACCGAGAAGGACATCCAGGCCATTCTGGATTGCTTTGAGCAATCTCTCGAAGATACCTGGCAGTGGTTTGAGCGCAGTCGAGGCCAATAAATAACGCGGCTCACTACACCGGCTGTAGCTGCTCACAAAAGGGGGGGATCGGCCGACAGGATGCGGCGCTGATTCACAGTCCTGTTGCAAGCCTTGTTCGAACGCCATCACCGCCTTCATTGTTGTGATCGCAAATATCCGAGAAACCGGCATTCATAGGCTCCTTTGCTATCGTGCTTTAAATTGTGTGATCAAAAAGAGACGAGAGATGACGATTCCCATGTGGAAAGGTCAAGTCGCGCTGGTCAGCGGTGCGGGCAGTGACAGTGGTATTGGTCTGGCGATCGCTCGACGTTTGGGCCGCGAAGGCGTGCGTGTCTTGATCACTGCCAGCAGTGCGCGGATCCAGCAACGTGTCGCCGAGTTGCAGGCTGAGGGTATAGACGCTCGGGCGATGACAGCCGACCTGACTGACGAATTGCAGGTCAAGGCGCTTGCCGATTGGGCTCATGAGCAGTTCGGCCATATCGACATTTTGGTCAATAACGCCGGTATGGCTATGGTCGGCAGCCCGGAACCCTTCGTCGAAGTGGCGGACATGGATTTGGCGACCTGGAATCTGTCTCTGGCGCGCAACCTGACCAGCGCTTTTCTGCTGACTCGTGCGGTTTTGCCAGGGATGAAGACGCGCGGTTACGGACGCATCGTCCATATCAGCTCAACGACCGGTACACGCGGCAGCAACCGAGGTGAGTCGGCTTACAGTGCGGCCAAAGCAGCGATGCTGGGGATGAATATGGGCCTGGCGCTGGAAGTCGGTAAACGGGGCATCACCGTCAACAGCGTTGCACCAGGCTGGATTGATACGGGGGCCTTGACCGAGGAAGAAAGCCGCGCCGGTACCTACACTCCGATCGGCCGCGCCGGTCGTCCAGAAGAGGTTGCCGCTGCAGTGGCGTTTCTGGCGTCTCCGGAAGCCAGCTATATCACCGGTGAAGTGCTGGTGGTGGATGGCGGTAATTGTCTGATCGAAAACAAGGCACCCTGACGCTAGCCTCGAACTGCTGTCTTGAAGTGGGCCTGCCATTTAGCGAAAAAATCAAGCGTAAAGATACTTGCAGGCCCATCTGCTGGCGACGTCGAGCTGGGGTCTCGTCAGCGAGCCTGTAGCTGAGCCAGCGCCGCATCCACCAGGGCCAGCAGTTCGTCAATGCCTTGGGTGGCGCGTTGAAAGTAGGTCTTGGCGGCAATCACGGGGTGTTCCTGGTCGAGCAACTCCTCTTTTGTGCAGCGTAGAAAATCTTCCACCACTTGCTCGCGATGCTGTAGGCGGAACACGTCAGCCTGCGGGTGATCGGTGGCGTAGCGTTGCAGAGTGGCGAAGGCCGTGCCGGCCAGCAGCTCGATCTTCTGGTAGAGAAAACGCAGCCTCACGCGCTGCTCGGCGCTGCTCTGAGCGGCCGCCGCGATACCGGTGCCCAAGGCACGCGCCTGGCCCGCCCATTCTGCCGCCTGGACGACCTCGCGCCAGATGCAGGGCAGGTAGCCCAGCTCGGCACGACCCTCGGTCAGATCGATTTCGCTCGCCACATCCTCCATCAGAAAGATGCTGTTGCGAATGATCAGGTGATGCTGCGACAGATTGTTTGCCCGGTCACTATTGCGCCCTTCGCGCATGCGCGACCAGTGATCGATCAAGCTGTTCCAGGCGTCCCGGTGCGTGCTGTCGAACTCTTGGGCCGCACGGATATGCTGGTCGAGCCCCTGGCGTGTGGTGGCAAGATCGTGACTCAGGCTGGCATCGCCACACAGCACGCCATTGCTCAGGCCGCGATGGCGCTGAAACCCTGATATCAGCGCACGCAACAAGGTCAACTGGCGAATGTTGAGCTGGATATGTTGGCGCTTTTGCCGCTGCAGGCGCCGGTGCAAGCCATAGAACATCAGGGTGGCCAGGGCGATGGCCGCGGTGAGCAAGAGCGGTAGTCCGTGCAATACATTCATGCTGGTTACCCCGTCAGATGAGCCAGATGGTGGGCGATGGATCGCGCCTGATCGGCGGCCTGCAGATTGTCGGCATTGCCTTGGCGGACGCGGTCGGCCAATTCGGCGATTTCCGCAACGGCCTTGCCCTGTTGTTCGGTACTGACCGCCACTTGGTCGACCTGTCCGGTCAATTGCAGGGTGCGCTGTTGCACCTGATTGAGTAGCGTGCACACCGCCTCGGAACTGGCGGCGCTGCGATGCGCCAGATTGGTCAAGTCGGACACTTGTACCGTGGCATCCTTGATGTGCTGTTGCACCGATTCGATGTTGCGACTGATTTCTGCCGCCGACTCCTGGCTGTGTAAGGCCAAGCGGCGAACTTCATCGGCCACCACGGCGAAGCCACGGCCGCTTTCACCTGCGCGGGCAGCTTCGATGGCGGCATTCAGGGCGAGCAGGTTGGTTTGCGAAGCAATCCCGCGGATGGTGCCGGACATTTCATTGATGGTGCGCGAGTTGGTGTTCAGCTGCAGGATCAGTTCGTTGGTGGTGATGGCTTGCTGCGCCATCTCGGACACCTGCCGCACCAAGTTGGTGAGCTGGTCGATCCCGTCGGCCAACTGTTCGCCGGCCACGACGCTGGTCTGACGCGATTCATCGGCCAGCGCCGCCACCTGCAAAATGCTCACATTCAGTTGTTCTACCGCCGCTGCGGCGACAGTGGCCGATTCGCTTTGCCCTTCGGCGTTACTGGTCGCCAGCGCCGCGCTTTGTTCGAGTTCGTGAGAGGAGTGGGATATTTCATCCAGACGCAGCTGCAATAGTTGCTGCTGGCGTTGTTCGTGGTTTAGCCGCTGCTGAAAGCTTCGTTTGATCGGCTGCAGCAACCACTCGGCAGCGCTGAGTGGCGCGTGGGCGTCATGCAAGGCGGAGTTTTCACAGTAGCGTTGCAACTGCCCGATCTCCTGCAACAGCAGCCACAGGCTGGCAATGGCCAGGTAGGCCAGTACCGCCCACAGCGGCCCTGTTGGTAGCGTCGCAGCGGCCAGGGCCCCGCCCGTCAGGCTAATCGCTAACAATGTGTGGATCATGCCGGCGATGCCCAGTTCGCGCAGCAGCAAGAACGCAGGGTAGGTGAGCCACTTCATGTGTCTGAATCTCCAATGCGGTAGCCAAAAAAAAACGCCTGAAGCCTCTGCAAAATATCTGCAGCGGGTTCAGGCGCCTTTGCCTCGCAGGAGCGAATCCTGCCGATGTGATTTTTCAGATAGCAAGAGTGATGCCACAGGCTCTCGGCAATTTTCAAAGTCGTTGAGCCACTTCGTGTTGCGCGCAGCGTTTATAGCGATGGGTTGCGCGACGCAGCAATTGCGTAGTTGATTTTCAGGCTTTGCTCTGCACCACGATATTCAGCATTGGGTACTGCTTAGGCCTCTCATCACCGAGCGTGTCTGGACGTCCAGAGGCTACCCATCTACGCGCTGAGCCACTCTTCAACCTTGTCACGGCTCGGGATGCCCCCTGAGTGAACAACCTTTCCATCAATCACGACACTCGGGGTGGACATGACCCCGTAGCTGACGATCTGTTGCATGTCTTCGATTTTTTCCAGCTTTACGGGGACGCCTTTCGCACTCGCCACCTGTTCGATGATGGCTACTGTCGATTTACATTTTGCACAACCGGTGCCCAGGACCTTGATGTCTTTCATAAAAACCTCGGTAGGTGGATTACAACGCGAAGTTGAAGACGTAACCAACGATGAGAATGCCAACGGCGACAACTCCAATGAAGGTGGCTATCAGGCGAACTTTCAACACCTTGCGCAAGATCACCATCTCAGGAAGGGATAGAGCGATGACACTCATCATAAAGGCCAGCACAGTACCCAGCGCTGCGCCCTTTGCGAGCAGTGCCTGCACAATGGGGATGATGCCTGCCGCATTGGTATACATGGGGATGCCGATAAGAACCGCGAGCGGAACTGACCACCAGGCTTCCTTGCCCATGAAGCTGGCCATGAAATCCTCAGGCACATACCCGTGAATGCCTGCGCCAATGGCAATACCCGCAAGGATGTAAGGCCATACTTTTCCGACGATTTCACGCACGCTGCTGAACCCGGCATTTATCCGCTCATACAGCGGCATACTCGTATCCCCGGCGGTTGCCTGGATCTTGGGCATATCACGGACCCAGTCTTCCAGATAGGCCTCCATTTTCAGACGCCCAATGACCCAGCCGGCAACAATCGCAATAAACAACCCCAGGCTGAGATACAGCAATGCAACTTTCCAGCCGAACAGGCCAAGCAGCAGTGTCAGCGCTACCTCATTCACCATGGGCGCAGAAATGAGGAAAGAGAACGTCACCCCCAGGGGCACTCCGGCTTGAACAAAACCTATAAACAGAGGAACGGCCGAGCACGAGCAAAACGGGGTAAACACACCGAGAGTGGCCGCCATGACATTGGCCGTGCCCTCGCTTCGACCCGCCAACATTGCGCGGGTGCGTTCAGGCGTGAAGTGGGAATTGATCATGCCCATCAGGAACACGATGCCGGTCAACAGCATCAGCACCTTGGGCGTGTCGTAGAAAAAAAACTGTAAGGCACCTCCCAAGTGGCTGTTGCGATCAACCGGAAGCGCTGCGACCAAAGCCTCTGAAACAGGTATCAGGGCTTCATACAATCCGAACCAGACAAGCGCTGCTACCGCTAAAAACAGGCGGGGATTGCGCTCCGGCCAGCGCACGATCATTTCATTCATGTCCTCTACTCCTGGGATGTAGGCGCACTAGGCCACGGACGGATCGCCAAGATAGGTTGCGATCTCATTGACTGTGCTGCGTGCTGTGCGTGTTACACCGATCAGTGTGGCGGAAGCCGAACCTGTCCACTCGCCATAGCCCACCAGCCATAGTCTTGGTTCCTGGATCGAGTGAGTGCCGTCGACCTCAACACGACCTTCAGTGTTGATCACCCCCAACGAGTCCAGGTGCTGAAGTGCGGGCCTGAACCCGGTACACCAGATCACCACATCCACTGCGGATTCAGATCCATCGGCCCACATCACACCATCGCGAGTGAAGCGTTCAAAGGGGCGCACGGATTTGAGGGCTTCACGCTCACGGGCTTCCAGAACTGGCGGCACCATGACAATGTCCCCCAAGCCGCCGACGGGCTGGTCAATGACACGCCCCTCCTGCTGGGCCTTCAAGCGCTGGGTGGCGCGCTCGAACAGTACCCGTCCATCCACGTCGTCAGGCAAAAACACCGGCTCGGCAGGGGTTACCCAAGTGGTCTCGGCGACCTTGGATACTTCTGCCAAAATCTGCGCTCCTGAATTGCCACCACCCACCACCAAAACCTTCTTGCCAGCAAAGGCTTGTGCATCAACATAGTTCGCGGAGTGCAATTGCCGACCGGCGAATAACTCGGCATCAGGGTAGTGAGGGATATACGGATGGCTCCAGGTGCCGGTGGCGCTGATGACAACCCTGGCATCCCAATACTTGTCGTCGGAACGTACTCGTAAGCCAATTTCAGTACGCTCCACAGCGGTGACCCGAACCGGACGCTCAACAGGAAACTGATAGCGCTGCTCATATTGGTTGAGGTAGTCGATTACATGATTTCGCGTTGGATACCCCTCCTGCGCAGGCGGCATCATCCAGCCAGGGATCGAACTCCAGGTGGACGGGGAGAATAAACGCAGCGAGTTCCAGCCATGCCGCCAGGCACCACCGGGCTCCTCCTCTGCGTCGAGGATGACGAACGAAAGTTGAGTTCGACGCAGGAAATACGCTACCACCAAGGCTGACTGACCCCCACCGATAATCACTACATCTCGTTGGTCGCTGGGCGAAGGAGTCATGGGGAAAACCTTGAGTCGATGTTGGGCGGTAGCCAGTATAGCGACCCCGGTTTGAACTCAACTGATCCAGCTCATAGGTTGGGCGCCTCCTGCGCGGTGCCGGCGCTTGCTGCCGGCAGTTGGAGCATGCACGTCAGAAGGGGGGGAAGTGTGGTCACATTCTGTGATGAGTCATTTTTATAAACATGGGGATAACCGTTCGATAAACACATTCTCTCAAATCCAGTGGCTTTGACTTCGCAGCCCGGTGTGGGCACAGTCTTTCGCTACATGAGGATGGATGCCTCGTTGAGGCCTAAGGAGAATGCCGTGTTTCCGATCGATATCTGGCTTGCCTATACTGCCGCCTGCTTGCTATTGGTGCTCGCACCAGGCCCGGACAATCTGCTGGCCGTAGGCCGAGGACTCAGTCAGGGCAGGATAGCCGCTATCGTATCGGGCATGGCATCTGGGGCGGGAATCCTCTTTCATGTGGCAACTGCTTCGCTAGGACTGACTTTGCTTATGCAAACGTCCGCAGTAGCCTTCTGGGTCGTCAAGCTTATCGGCGCCGGCTATTTACTTTGGCTCGGCATCAAAGTACTACGCTCTCGTAGCCTGATTAGCTTCCGACCCGCGACTCGACAATCTCTGCCGAGCATTTTTCTCACAGGATTACTGTTTTTATTGAGTCTCTCTGAGCTTAAGTACTTGGCTTTGCGTTGGGTGTGCGAAACAGAGGGTATTAAGTCAGGTGGTTCGATTTGCGATTCAGTCCGCTGATGTATAAGTGCGTCGTAGCCTGAATGGAATATGCAATATTCTTTGTGAGTTGTTTAAGTGTGAGGTGGTGGTTGATAAATGTGATCGATTTTAATAAATGCGAAATGGCTATTTGTTTGGTCGTGTAAAAATAGCATGGCCATTTCAACGATAGCGTCGGTCTGTTTTTTTTAAAACTTACCTCCGCTCAGAAGGTTTCTGGAGTGGATTCAGAAAGAGTTGGGGCAAGACTTCAATTACCGATCCGGATTTCATTACACGCCAGCTTCTCATCAGATGGATTGCACGGTGTTCATATCTCGCCGACGCTGTTGGAACGGTCGGAATCGAGTTCCACGCAGAAGGTTCAGGGTGTAGGCGCCGACGCCAAATTGACCCGGTTACCGAGATGTCACTGACCCGGTCTGTTCCTTGCTAACGATTTACCTGGCTGAATGTGTTTCGATTTGGAGGTGGGCCAGTCTTGCGTCGGCACTCGGTCAATTCGGCGTCGATATCAACAGCCTCATCACATTGGCGGGGCTGAATGCATACCCGCATAATGGCCGCATTCAACTACACATTAGCGGGGATGACGATGACGGCGGAGCCGGAACTCAGCCAAGTAAAAAGGCGGCGTCAGTTCATAACCTATGCTCGGCTGGCCGCCGTCACTGTGATGATAATCGGCTTGGTTGTGCTGGTTGGCTGGCAGCTTGATGTGCCTTCGCTAAAGGCAGTGCTGCCTGGCTGGACTGCAATGGTGGTCAATACCGCCTGCACGTTCGCTGTCCTCGGTGTGGGACTGTGGTGCGCTACGTTTAGAGTGTCCCTGGCCGGAAACTGGATCAGACGGCTTGGCGCTGTCGTGACGATACTGGTTGGAGGACTGACCCTCGTTGAATATGTCATGTCGGTTGATCTCGCTATTGATTTGCTCCTTCCTTTCGAGCTTCAGCGCACTCAACCTGTTCTTTTTCCGGGGCGAATGGCGCCGGCGACAGCGCTGTGTTTTCTGCTTTCCGGCTTTGGCCTGCTGCTTGAGGGCAGGCCATTGCTGCCGCAAATATTCGCTTCATCAGCGCTATTTATTAGCCTGATGGCGTTTGTGGGTTATTTGTTCGATGTCAGCGCGCTTTACTCGGTGGGCCTCTACAGCTCCATGGCCATCCATACGGCTATTGCGCTGATCCTGTTCAATACCGGACTGCTGGTTATCCAGGAGCGTTCCGAATTCGTCGAGTTACTGATAAGCGACACAGCGGGTGGTGAGGTTGCCAGAAGCTTGCTCGCCAGTATCCCGGTGGTCATTCTCGGCATCGGAGGTGCTCTGCTGGTCGGTGAAAGGTTGGGCTACTACGACAAGCGGTTCAGCCTGGCCTTGATGGCGACGCTGAGCATAGCCATGCTCGTTGCGGTAATCCTGCGAACTGCGAGGCATCTTTGTCAGCTCGATAAGTCGAGAGGGAATGCTCAGGCGGAACTGGCTGCGCTGAATGCATCCCTTGAGTTGCGGGTGTTCGAACGAACTCGTGCCCTCGAAGCGGTGAACAGCAAACTAACGGACGAAATATCGCAGCGACAAAAGGTCGAAGATGATGTGCGCCGACTGTCACTGACGGATGAACTGACCGGTTTGCACAATCGCCGCAGCTTTTTTCTTTTGGCTGACCAGTTAATGCGCTCTGCTCGCCGTAATGATCAATCCTGCCTGCTGTTTTTTGTTGATCTCGACGGCCTGAAAAAACTGAATGATATCCACGGTCATGAGGCGGGCGACCTGGCGATCATAGCGGCTGCGCAGGTGCTCAAGTCAGCATTTAGAGTGAGTGACATTGTCGCCAGGATCGGCGGTGATGAGTTTGTAGTTCTGGCTGTCGACGCGGGGGAGTCCTCGGATGCCCTCTCTGCTCGCGTGCAAGCACTGGTCGATGAATTCAACGGTAGTGAACGCTGTCGTTATCCTATCGGCTTAAGTATCGGTGCTGTTCGTTGTTCGCCAAATGAGCTGAAGCCTCTGGGTGAGTTGCTTGCGTCTGCTGATGCCGCGATGTACGCCAATAAGCAGCGTCGTCGTCAGCAAGCTCTGCATTGTGTCGGGTGCGCGATACATGTACCGCCCAGGCACGTAGGCCGCCCACTTGAATCACCCTCGGTCTCGTAGGTGCTTTCGCGTACGTGGCGGTCCGAGGCTTGGTTCCGGCCTATCCCGCAAGCAGGATGCTGAGGACACAATCCAGCGCCAGAATGAGCTGGGGCAATGGTTCGGTTTCGGTTGAGTTGGTAGGGGAAAGCCGGGAGTGATGGAGGGGGGGATCGAGGAGGGCTTGAAGGTTCGAAAGCGGAGAGAAAGTCGGCTGGAAGGCCCGGAAATACTGGAGGGAGGTGGAGCGGGTAGAGGGAATCGAACCCTCAACTAAAGCTTGGGAAGCTTTCGTTTTGCCACTAAACTATACCCGCATTACTCGCGTTCACCGTGCACTCAAGCGGGTTGTTCAATAAGAACCCTCGTTATCAGCTTGTTAAGCTGGAGTAATGCCATTATGCGACACCCGCTCAGAGCGGTGACTTTGTACCAGATACGGCTGGGGATTTGAAGTTTTTCTTTACGTGGGGCGGGTTTAACGCAGTTGAAGCGCTTGGCGGTCTATCGCGGGCAAGCCTCGCACGTGCAGGAATGCGTTTAACGCTGCGGGGCGAAACTTGCTCGCGATGACTCTGTTTCAGATTGCCAATGCATGGTGGTCCTGGACGTAGTGGTAACGCGGTCGGCTTTCGTGCTGTGCCGGTTTCAGGAACCCAAGCAGTGCGTTGCGGCTGTCCCGGCAGGCGGCTTTGTGCTCCATGTCGAGAAAGTGGCCGGTGGCTTCAAGCGTCGTGAAGGTGGCGTGTTGCACGTGGTCGGCGAACAACCGGGCGCCTTCGGCGGCGGTGTATTCGTCCCATTCGCCGTTCATGAACAGCACCGGTACGTTGATTCGCTGCGCAGCCTTGAAAAAGCACTGGCGATCACTGTGCAGCAGGTCGCTGATGTGGAAATGCATCTGCCCGTATTCATGGTCGGCCAGGCTGCTGACGTGCCGGTAGTTGAAGCGCTTGAACAGCGTCGGCAAGTGTTTGCCGATGGTGCTGTTCACCAGGTTGCCGACCCGGTCGCCATCGCGGCAGCCGAGGTAATCCACACCGCGCTCGAGGTAGTCGAGCATGTGCGCGTTGATCTCCGGCGAGAACGAGCTGATCACGGCTTTTTCGATGCGCCGTGGCTGGTGGGCGAGTGCGACCAGTGTCGCGGCGCCACCCCAGGAAAACGACAGCACGTGTTCGGCGGCGAAGTGGTCGATCAGCTCCAGGAGGATCTGCCCCTCGACTTCCTTGGTCAGCAATTTCTCATGCAGGTTGTGGGCCTTTGACTTGCCCGCGTAGGGCTGGTCGTAGCAGACCACATTGAACTGTGGGTGCAGGTTTTTCACGGTTTGAGCAAACGACGCAGTCGTGGCCATCGAGCCGTTGACCAGAATAATGGTCTTCTCTGCGGCGTCTGCGCGATAGAACTCCGTGTAAACCCGATACTGACCCTGTATATCCAGCACAGCGATTTCTGGCCTCATGTCATAAGACTCCTGGCAAGCGGGTATGCGCGCAAAAGAGATTGCACGAGCTTTGTGACAGGTAGGCATACGCCTGGAATTTGAGAGGCCCATGTCGATCCGGTACGGCAGGTCGACGGGTATTATTATTGGCGGGCAGTTTGCCGGGGAGGCGGAACCTGAAGGTTCTCTACCGGCAAAAAGTTTCTTGGATGCATCTTGTGACTCGTCAGTCACATTTCGGCTGACGACCTGATTCAAGCAGGGGAGACGCGATCACGCAAGTGCCGTTGGTAAATTGTTCGACAACTTCTGCTCAGCGGTAGGCGGCTTAGATCATTTCGATCTCGTCAAAGCTCAGCGGACGGTATTCGCCCGGTTTCAGCGCCTCATCGAGCACCAGAGGCCCCATGCGTTCGCGATGCAGGCGCAGCACTTTGTTGTCGAAGTGTCCGAACATGCGCTTGACCTGGTGATAACGGCCCTCAACGATGCTCAGTCGCGCGGATTTGGGCCCCAGCAGCTCTAGCCCGGCGGGTTGGGTCGTGAGGTCTTCGAAGGCGAAGTACAGGCCTTCGCTGAATTTGAGCGCGTACTCGGGGCCGATTTCCTGTTCGGTTTCGACGTAATAGACCTTTGGCAGTTTGGTTTGCGGTTGGGTCAGGCGCCGCGACCAACTGCCGTCGTTGGTGATGATCATCAGGCCGGTGGTGTTGAAATCCAGTCGACCGGCGATGTGCAGCTCATCCTTGTCCGGCTCATGGATCAGGTCGAGCACCGTCGGATGCTGCGGGTCACGGGTGGCGCTGACGCAACCGGCGGGCTTGTGCAGCATGAAGTGGCGAACCGGTTTGCCGGCCTGCAGCACTTGCTCGTCGACCTCGACGCGGCTGAACTCACGGACGTCGGCATGCGGGTCGCGGGTGATTTTTCCGTCAATCCTCACGCGTTTTTCCACCAGCAACAGGCGCACCTGCTGACGGTTGAAGCAGGGCAGGTTGCTGAGGAAGCGGTCGACGCGCATGGCTAAGGATCGGCGAAAAAGGGGCCGCGCATCTTACTCGATTGGCCGGGGCGCCGCTTGCAACTGCGCCTCGACGGCGGCGCAGCGCGGGCACAGGCAGGACGCATTGCGCAGCTCGGGCGGCAATGCCTGGAGTATCGCCGGGTCGATGCTGACGCCATAGCACCAGCATGCCCGGTCAGCGGTTCGCGGATCCGCCAGGGTGCAGTCATTGGGCGCACCGCAGGCCGGGCAGAGGTCTGGCTGATTCATGAGTCGTTAGCCATAGACGGATTGAGGCATTTCCACGCACGTACGGTTGCGGCCGGATTGTTTGGCCCGATACATCGCATGATCGGCCCGCGACAGCAAGGTGTGCAAGGTGTCGTCGACCCGCAGGGTGGTCAGGCCGATGCTGACCGTCACATGCAGGCTACTGCCGTTGTAGGCATAGCGCTGGTGTGCCACATGCTGGCGGATTTTCTCGGCGATCATCAGACCGGACTCACCGTCGGTGTCCTTGAGCAGCACGATAAACTCTTCGCCGCCCCAGCGGCAGACGATGTCGGATTGGCGCAGGCAGCTCTCCAGGTCCCGTGCGAAGCCGATCAGCACCTGGTCACCGGCCAGGTGGCCGTAGGTGTCGTTCAACACCTTGAAGTGGTCCAGGTCCAGCAGCAACGCGGTCAGCGGTTTGGGTTCGCGCTGGGCTTCCTGCATCGCTTGTGCGGCCAGCAGGTCGAAGCCGCGACGGTTGGGCAATTCGGTCAGGCTGTCGAGGGTGGCCTGGGCCTGGATCTTGTCCTGATAGCGTTTGATTGCCCGGTTGAGCAGTGCGAGCACGATCAGCGTGACGATCAGGCAGATCAGCAGGTTGAGGTAGAGCGAGCGACGGATGTCACTGAGGTCGCTGTCTTCGAGTTTGTCGACGAACAAATACCAGTTCAGCTCCGGGATGAACCGCACATTGAGAAAATGCCCCTGGCCCGCGCCGGAGTACTCGTAGCTGCCGCTGTGGGGTTTGGGCAACTGGCTGACCAGGTCTTTCATGCTGTCGATTTCGCTCAGCGATTGTCCGACCTGGGCGCCTTGCGGGCCACCCTCGGCACCGGTCAGTACCACGCGTCCGAAGGTGTCGACGAAATACACGCTGCGCTGGTAGTGCTGCTGGTACTTGTCGATCAGCTTGATCACCGCATCGACGGTCAGGCCGACACCGGCCGCACCGATGAACCGGTTGTTGTAGTCATAGACCTTGTAGTTGATGAAGACGGTCAGGTTGTCCTTGTTGGCCATGTCGGGATCGACGTTGATCTCGTAGGGATCCTTCATGTCGCGCACGCGAAAGTACCAGGCATCGCGGGGCTCGGTCACCTTGACCTGTTTCAGTACGCCCTTGGCGTGGTAGTAGGTCAGGCTGGCGTCGGAGACGAAAAACGCCGTGTAGGCGCCGTAATGGGTCATGACCTCGTTGAGGTAGCGGGTCATCGGGACGGGGTCGCGTTCGCCGTTGACCACCCAGTCGCGCATGAAGGTGTCGCGGGACATCATCGAGGAAATCAGGATCGGTCGGACCAGGTCTTTCTGGATTTCCGAGTAGACCGTGTCCGAAGTCAGCGGCAACTCAGTGTTGACGATGCTGTCGCGGATCGACGTGCGCGACGCGTGGTAACTGAGAAACGAAGTGGCCAGGAAGCCGGCGCCCAGCAACGCGATCAGCGTGAGAATCAACGAGCGTTGAGAATACAGCGGCGAGCGAAGCGGCATGACACATTCCGTTGGCAGTAATCCGATGGCAGCATTCTAATGGCACTGCCGGGAAATAACTGCTCCATGTGTGCCACGAATGGTCATAAATCTTGCCTGGACCTCGTGGGAGCAAGCTCGCTCCCACAGGATCACTGTCAGACGAGGCTTTTCAGATAGGCTCGCCATCCGCCGAAACGAGTGATATCCACCGCACCCTCCAACCCATAGGCCTCGCAGATGAATCCGCTCTCCCAGCGACCATCCGCCAGTTGTACTTTGCCCAGGCCCAGCGGCGCCGGAATGCCAGTCAGGAACGAGCCCAATTCACTGCTCGGCAATTCCCACACTTCTACGGCAATCGCCACGCCGCCCTCGCTTACCCGAACCATGCCTGGACGAAACGGCGGGCCGCCGGCCAGTGCATACAGTTGATAATCAGGCGAACTCTGGGTGGTATCGACCAGCCGGGCCCCACGGCGCTTCAATTGCCAGTTCAGTGCCAGGCCATCGAGGTGCGCGCCGCAGACCACCAGCCGCGCGCGGTCGTTCCGCGCCACCGTCGTCGGTGCCGGCTCGGTTGAACCTTGCTGGCGCTGCAGGCCAGCCGCCACGCTCAACAGGTACTGGTCGGTGAACGCCCGCCCGAACAGCGTCACGCCCCACGGCAGGCCATTGCCCATGAAACCGCTGGGCACGGCGACGGCGGCGTAATCGAGCAGGTTCATGAAGTTGGTGTAGTAACCGAGTTCCGAGTTGCGCAGCACCGGTTCGGCTTCAAGCTCCGCCAGCGTGACGGGGCGGCCGATGGTCGGTGTGAGCACGCAATCAAGACCCTCGAGTGCCTTGTCACACAGGGCTTTGAGCGCTTGCAGTCGATACTGGGCGCGGAAGGTTTGCACCCCGCTGACCGCCGGGGCCTTGGCCAGCACAGCGCGGATCACTGGCAGCACGGCCTCGGGATTTTGCTCCATCAGTTCGCCGGCCACGCTGTAGCGCTCGGCCACCCACGGGCCTTCGTAAAGCAGGCGCGCGGCTTCGAGGAAGGGCGACAGATCCAGCTCCACGGCTTCACCGCCCAGGGCCTTGAGTTGCTCGACGGCTTCGGCGAACAACAGCGGCCCTTCAGTGCAGCCGAAGAATTCCAGGTCCTGGGATCGCGGCACACCGAAACGCAATGGACGCAGCGCGCCGAAGGCCGAGCCGTCATTCCACAACGGGTTACTGCGGCTGTACTCGTCCCGTGGGTCGAGGTGCGCAGTGAGCGCCAGCAACTGGCTGGCTTCCCGCGCGGTGGCGGTGAAGGTGGTCACGCAATCGAGGGTGCGGCAGGCGGGTACCACGCCAGCGGTAGAGATCAGTCCCTTGGTCGCTTTGAGCCCCACCAGATTATTCAATGCCGCCGGCACGCGCCCCGATCCCGCCGTGTCGGTGCCCAAGGCAAAACTCGCCACTCCGAGCGCCACGGCCAGCGACGAACCGGCGCTGGAGCCACCCGACGGATACTCCGGCAACACGCTGTTCGGGCATGCGCCGTAAGGCGAACGACTGCCATTGAGGCCGGTGGCGAACTGGTCAAGGTTGGTCTTGCCCAGCGGCACCGCGCCCAGCGCCAGCAGTTGCTCGACGATGGTCGCCGAGCGCTGCGGCACATAGGCGAAAGCCGGGCAGGCCGCCGTGGTCGCAATGCCCGCCAGATCGATGTTGTCCTTGATCGCGAACGGCACGCCGTACAGCGGCAGGCTGTCGATATCGCGACCGTCGAGGGCGGCGAGGTAAGGTTCCAGTTCTTCGACACTGAGCAAGTGGATGAACAGGTGATAGTCCGGGTTCAGCGCCGCGGCTTTGTCTCGCAGGCTCAGCAGCAGTTGCCGGGGCGTGGTGCTGCCGTCGCGGTAGGCGTTGCGCAGGGCGTCGAGTTGCAGATCGATGTTCATGACGTTCGTCCTTTTCAAATGGGTTCAGTCGAGTTCCAGCACCACGACGCGTTGTCCGGCACGCACCGCCGAACCCGGCTGCACGCGAATCTCCCGCACCACGCCAGCCATGGGCGCGAGCAGCGGAATTTCCATCTTCATCGACTCCAGAATCACCAGCACATCACCGGCCTCGACCCGCGTGCCGGTGTCCACCTGGACCTGCCAGAGGTTGCCGGCGATGTGGCTGTCGACGCTCTGCTGACCGCTGGCCAGCGGTGCGTCTTCGGTGGTTTGCGCGACCAGCTCTTCGCTGTCGAAATGCGCCTGGCCACTGGCGATCCAGCGTTCGCGCTCGGCGTTGAAAGCGCCCTGTTGTTGGCGGCGAAACGCGGCGATGGTTTCGGCTTCCCGGGCCAGAAACGCCTGGTAGTCGGCGAGGTTCAACTGACTGTGTTCGATGTTCAGGTCGAAACGCCCAAGGGGGAAATCCCGGCGGATGCGCAGCAGTTCATCGGCGCTCACCGGGTAGAAGCGGATCTGGTCGAAGAACCGCAGCAGCCAGGGCTTGCCGTCGAACGCGGCGACTTCGCGATAGCGATTCCACATTTGCAGCGTGCGTCCGACGAACTGATACCCGCCGGGGCCTTCCATGCCGTACACGCACATATAGGCGCCACCGATGCCCACCGAGTTCTCGGCGGTCCAGGTACGGGCCGGGTTGTACTTGGTGGTCACCAGGCGATGGCGCGGATCGAGCGGGGTGGCGACCGGTGCGCCGAGGTACACATCGCCCAGGCCCATCACCAGATAGCTGGCATCGAACACCGTGCGCTGCACTTCATCGAGGTTCGGCAGGTCGTTGATGCGCCGGATGAACTCCAGATTGCTTGGGCACCAGGGCGCGTCCTTGCGCACGGTGGTCATGTATTTCTCGATCGCCAACTGACACGCCGGGTCGTCCCAGGACAGGGGCAGATGGACGATGCGCGACGGCACTTGCAGGTCCTTGGCCGCGCACACGGCGTCCCATTCGCCGGCGACGATGCCGAGCAGATCGGCCAGCGGCAGTTGTTCGGGCTGGTAGTGCACTTGCAGCGAGCGGATGCCCGGTGTCAGGTCGATCACGCCGTGCAGGCGTTTGCTTTCCAGTGCCTGCATCAGGGCGTGGGCGCGGAAACGCAGGACCAGGTCCAGTTCCGGCGCGCCGATTTCCAGCAGCAGGTGAGTATCACCGGATAGGCGCGCCACCAACCGCGTATCGTCCTGCCCAATGTCCAAAACCACAGGCGACACAACCGCCTGTGGGAGCTGGCTTGCCAGCGATGGGTCCCTCTCAGGCAATATTGATGTATCTGAAACACCGCTATCGCGAGCAGGCTCGCTCCCACAGGTGGCCCATTTCAAGGCGAGGTTGCGGGCGGTCTTCAGATCGACCGGGACGAACTGCACCTTGTCCCCGGCCTTGAGCTGCCCCAACTGCCAGAGATCCGCCTCGATCACCGTCACCGGGCAGACAAACCCGCCCAGGCTCGGGCCGTCCGGACCGAGGATCACCGGCATGTCGCCGGTGAAATCCACGGCGCCGATGGCATACGGATTGTCATGAATGTTCGAGGGATGCAGGCCGGCTTCACCGCCGTCGGCACGCACCCACTCGGGTTTGGGCCCGATCAGGCGCACGCCGGTTCGGCTGGAGTTGAAATGCACTTCCCACTGCGTCGCGAAGAAGGTGCCGATGTAGTTTTCGGTAAAGTATTCCGGGGCGCCATGGGGACCGTAGATCACCCGGATCTGCCGCACGGCAGGCAGCCCGCTGACTTGAGTTTCAGGCAGTTGCGCACCGACGCTGCGGTCATTCAACGCCAGTACATGCAACACATCACCCGCCCGCAAGGCACGACCGCCGTGACCACCAAACTGGCCGAGGGTGAAGGTGCTTTTGCTGCCCAGGTAATCCGGAACCTGCAAGCCGCCACGCAGGCACAGATAGCTGCGTGCGCCGGTCCCGGCGATGGTACCCAGGCTCAAGGTTGCGCCTGCAGGAACCAGGAGCGCCGTATTCATCGGCACCGATTCACCGTTCAGCGTCAGGGGAATCACTGCCCCGGTCACCGCCACCACCGCGTCGCAATTGAAGCGCAGCAAGGGTCCGCTCATGGTGATTTCCAGCGCCGCAGCGCCTTCCTCGTTACCCAGCAACAGGTTGCCCAGGCGCAAGGCACGACTGTCCATCGGCCCCGACGGCGGTACGCCGACTGCCCAATAGCCGAGGCGCCCCGGATAGTCCTGAACGCTGGTCTGGGTGCCGGCGCTCAGCACTTCGAAGGTGTTGGCCTGATACACCAGGCCTTCCAGGCAGCGGGTCCACGGCTGGCCGCTGGCGAAGGGCGCATCGAGCAGGATCTGCCGCAGGTAATCGCGGTTGGTTTCCACGCCGTAGAGCAGGCTGTCGCCCAAGGCCTGATGCAGATCGGCGCGGGCCTGTTCGCGTGTCGGTGCCCAGCTGATGACCTTGGCGATCATCGGGTCGAAGTACGGCGGGATCTCGCAACCGGCCTCGACCCAGGTGTCGATACGCAGTTGGATGCCGTTGGCGGCGGGAAAATTCACAGCCGTCAGCAAGCCTGGACTGGGTTGAAAATCCCGGCCCGGATCTTCCGCATACAAGCGCGCCTGAATCGCATGACCTTCCGGCCGCAGCCCTTGACGCAAGGCTTGCAGCGGCGGCAAATCTCCGGCCGCCAGTTGCACCATCCAGCGCACCAGATCCACCCCCCACACCTGTTCGGTGACGCCGTGCTCCACCTGCAGGCGGGTGTTCACTTCAAGGAAATAGAAGCGCTGGGCATCGCTGTCGAACACAAACTCGACGGTGCCGGCGCTGCGGTAATTCACTGCTTTGGCCAGTTTGATCGCCGCTGCGCAGAGTTCATCGGCCATGCCCTCGGGCAGGTTTGGCGCCGGGGTTTCTTCGAGGACTTTCTGGTTGCGCCGTTGCACCGAACAATCGCGTACGCCGAGGGCGATGACCTCGCCACGGCCATCGCCGAACACCTGCACCTCCAGGTGCCGGGCGCGCTGAATGTACTTCTCGATGAACACGCCAGCGTCGCTGAAGTTGTTCTGGCCAAGGCGCTTCACGGCCTCGAAGGATTCGCTCAACTCGGCCGCGCTGCGGCACACGCGCATGCCGATACCGCCACCGCCGGCGGTGCTTTTGAGCATGACCGGATAGCCGACTTGCTCGCCGGCGATCAGGGCCGCGTCGAGGCTGTCGAGCAACTCGGTACCTTCGAGCATCGGCACGCCGTGTTGCTTGGCCAGGGCACGGGCGGTGTGCTTGAGACCGAACACGCGCAGTTGTTCTGGCGTCGGGCCGATAAAAGCGATGCCGGCGATTTCGCAGGCTTCGGCGAACGCGGCGTTTTCCGACAGAAATCCGTAGCCGGGATGAATCGCCGTGGCGCCAGTGGCCTTGGCGATGGCGAGGATTTTGTCGACCGCCAGATAGGTGCCGGAGGCCGCGCCTTCACCGAGGCTGTGGGCTTCATCGGCGTGCAGGATGTGCAGGCTGGCGGCATCGGCTTCGGAGTAAACGGCAACGCCCTGGACTTGCAGGTCGCGCAAGGTACGCAGGATGCGGCAGGCAATGGCGCCACGGTTGGCAATCAGGACTTTTTCGAACATGGCATAACCCCTGAAGGGGATGCGGGCCGTCCCGCAGTTTTTCGATGAGCGCCGGGGTCGTCCCCGACGGAAAAATCTTTTTTCTTCAACGCTGACCCCTGTAGGAGCGAGCATGCTCGCGATGGACGTGAACGATGACGCGTAGCACCAGATGCCCAGCGGTGGCCTCTGGTTTTTCGCGAGCAGGCTCGCTCCTACAGTGGCTGGTGGTGTTCTTTAGGTTTGGTGCACTGCCCCGAACGGGCCTGGCACAGGGCAAACAACCAGCGGCGCAAAGGGCTGAGTTTCAGTTCCATACCAGCAGCTCCGCAGGTGTCGGGTTATAGGCGTTGCACGGGTTGTTCAGTTGCGGGCAGTTGGAGATCAGCACGATCACGTCCATCTCGGCGCGCAGGTCGACGTATTTGCCCGGCGCGGAAATTCCGTCCTCGAAGGTCAGGCCGCCGTCAGCGGTGACCGGCACGTTCATGAAGAAGTTGATGTTCGGCCCGATGTCGCCCTTGCCCAGGCGCCCGTCGTGCACGCAGGCACGCAGGTAGTTGTCGCGGCAGCTGTGCATGTAGCGTTTTTCCAGGGCGTAACGCACGGTGTTGCTCTCTTGGGCGCAGGCGCCGCCGAGGGTGTCGTGACGGCCGCAGGTGTCGGCGACGATGGTCAGCATCGGCTTGCCGAGGTTGGAATACAGCACGCTGCCGGTGCTCAGGTAGACGCTGTTCTGCCGACGCAGGGTGCGTTGCACGTCGTAGCGTTCTTTCGGGTTGGCGACGCTGTAGAACAGGGTGTCGACGGCCTGGTTGCCTTCCAGGTCAAGGATGCGCAGGGTCTGGCCAGCCTTGACCTCCATCAGCCAGGGTTCGCCGGCGGGGATGGTGGCGCGGTAGATCGCGTTTTCTGGCTGCCGGTTTGTGGTAGCGGCGGTGGCGATAGCGAGTGACATGGCAGCGATCCTCAGGCGAACAGACGGTCGGTGTTGATGAAGCCGCGCTCGTTTTCCGGGCGCGAGGTGCGGCAGTGTTCGGCGACGCTGGCGTCGGCGTTCATCCAGCTGAGCTTCAGCGGTTTCGGCGCATAGTCCGGCGATGGGTCCATCGGGTGTTGCAGGGCGGTCAGCACCACCAGGGTGTCCATCGGCGCGTACAACTCGATGTAATCGCCGGCCTTCGAGTGGCCTTCGACGAAGTGGAAGCGCCCGGCATCGTCGACGTTCACCCGGCTGAACAGATTGAGGGTCATCAGCAGGTCCGACAGGCCCAGCCCCCACTTGCCCAGTTCCACCAAAAGGTTGTCGGTGCCGTTGCGGAAGAAGCCGTTGCGCAGTTCCTGATAGCGGCCGGCACCATATTTTTCCGCGACTTCTTCAGCGCACAGTACGCCGCCGAGGCTGTCGCTCCAGCCGCAGGTGTCGGCGGTGATGGCGGCCAGTACGCGGCCCATGTCCGAGTACAGGCAATGGCCAGCGGTGAGCTTGGCGGTGTGCTGGCATTTGAGGCTGTCGGGCAGGTTCAGGCGTTCGGTTTTTTCATTGGCGTTGAGCAGTGTCAGGCTGACGTTGGCACCGCCGCGCAGGTCGGTCAGGCGCAGCAGTTGGCCGCGTTTCAATACGAAGGAGCGATGGCCGCCGCCGGGAAGCATTTCTTCGGCGAAGGGCGGGAACAGTTGAGTCGAATCAGTCATTTTCAGAATTCCTCTAAGCGAGACGAAGCGTGCCTGCCAGGGGCATCGGCAGGGCGTCGACGGCGGCGCGTTGGGCGCGGCGGTCGCTGTTCAAAGGGATGTCGTAGGTGATGCGTGCGCCATAGGCACCGGGGGCATGCGGGTCGACGCGGACCTTGTCGAACACCAGCAGGCGCGTGCCGAGGCTGAAGCCTTCGGACAGGTCATGGGTGACCATGAACACCGTCAGTCGGGTTTCGCGCCACAGCTCCAGCAACAAGGCGTGCATGTCTTTGCGGATGCCCGGATCGAGGGCGCCGAAGGGTTCATCGAGCAGCAACACGCGCGGCTTCATGATCAGCGCCTGGGCAATGGCCAAGCGTTGCTGCATGCCACCGGAGAGTTGCGCCGGGTACTTGTCCAGCGAGTGCCCGAGACCGACTTTGTGCAGCAGCACCGAAGCCTGTTCGCGGGCCTCACGCTTGGCGCTGCCGAACAGGCGCCCGAGCAACGGCGAGCGCGGCAGTTCGAGGCCGAGGGCGACGTTGTCCAGTACGCTCAGGTGCGGGAACACCGAGTAGCGTTGAAACACCACGCCACGGCTGGCGTCCGGTTCACCGGCCAGGGGCTGGCCGTCGAGCAGGATTTCGCCGCGACTGGCGCGCTCCTGGCCCAGCAACAGGCGCAGGAAGGTCGACTTGCCGCAACCGGACGCGCCGACCAGGGTGCAGAACTCACCCTCATTGATGTTCAGGTTCAGGCCTTCGAGTACCACTTGATCGGCGTATTGCTGCCAGACGTTTTTCACCGTGATGAAGCTCATTTGGCGGCCCCCTCATACCAGGGAAACGCGCGACGGGTCAGGTATTTGAGCCCCCAATCCATCAGCCAGGCGAGCAGGGTGATCCACACCACGTAGGGCAGAATCACATCCATGGCCAGGTAGCGGCGCACCAGGAAGATCCGGTAACCGAGGCCGTCGGTGGAGGCGATGGCTTCGGCGGCAATCAGGAACAGCCACGCCGAACCGAGCATCAGGCGCAGCGAGATCAACAGGCGCGGCAGCAATTGCGGCAGCACCACTCGCAGCATCAGGGTCCAGGTCGAGGCGCCGAGGGTCTGGGCCTTGATCAGCAACTCCACGGGAATGTCCCGGGCGCGCTGCTCCAGGTCTCGGGCCAGGGCAGGGGTGATGCCGATCACGATCAGCATCACCTTCGACAATTCTCCCAGGCCGAAGACGATGAACAGGATCGGCAGGATCGCCAGCGGCGGCACCATCGACAGCACCGTCAGCAGTGGCGACAGCGGTGCGCCGAACAGCGGCAGGGTGCCAGCGGCCATGCCCAGGCACAGCCCGGCCAGCGCGCTGATGCCCAGGCCGATGGCCAGGCGACGCAGGCTGGAAGCGGTGTCCTGCCAAAGTACGAACTCACCGGTGCGGCTGTCGGCGACGAAGGCCAGGCGTTTGACCGCGTCGGTCATCTGCACGGCGCTGGGCAGCAACTTGTCGTTGGGGTTGTCCGTCAGCCGTTCGGCCGAGCCCATGAAATAGGCGAACAGCACCAGGGCGAACGGCAGGATCACCAACAGCAGGCGGCTCGGGCTGTCCGGGTGACGATTGATCAGGCGCATGGCCAAGTCCTCCTCTTACAGCTTGGCGTCGGCGGCCATCTGCACGTAACTCGGATCGAAGCGCAGCTTGAGGTTGCCTTTGTCGCCGCTGGTCACGCCGTTGGCGAAGGCCATGCCGACCGCGCTGGTGTCCTTGGCGCCTTCACCCAGCAAGCCGTGCTCGAACGAGAACTCGGCGACCCTGCGCATGGTTTCCGGCAATTGCTTGCTGGTGCTGAACGCCAGGGCCTCTTGAGGCGTGGCGAACAACTTGGTGGTGTCCAGCTGAGCCTGGAAACCGGCCAGGTCAGTGCCCGAGGCTTTGGCCATGTGTTCCAGCGCGCTTTTGCTCGCGGCGTTTTTCGCGTTCATCAGTTCGACGACTTCGAACCAGGCGCCGGTCAGGGCTTTGCCCAGGGCCGGGTTGTCTTTGAGGGTCTGGGAGTTGACCACCATCATGTCCATGATTTCGCCGGGGATCTGGCTGGAGTTGAACACTTCGGTCACCGCAGGCTTGGCCTTGATGTCCGAGAGCATCGGGTTCCAGGTGGTCACGGCGTTGACCTGATCGGTGTTGAAAGCTGCCGAGATATCGGCGTCGGAGGTGTTGACCACTTTCAGGTCTTTCTCGGTGAGGTCCACCGAATCCAGGGCACGGGCCAGCAGGTAGTGCGACACCGACAGTTCGACGAGGTTGACGTCCATGCCCTTGAGGTCGGCGACTTTCTTGCCTTCGCCCTTGAGCACGATGCCGTCATTGCCGTTGGAGAAGTCGCTGACGATCAGCGCCGTGCTGTCGACGCCACCGGCGGCGGGGATGGTCAGCGCATCCATGTTGGTCATGGTGCAACCATCGAACTGGCCGGCGGTGTACTGGTTGATCGATTCGACATAGTCGTTGAGCTGGACCACATCGATCTTGATGCCGTACTTCTTCGCCCATTTTTCGACGATGCCTTGGCTGCCGGCGTATTCCCAGGGCATCCAGCCGGCATAAATGGTCCAGCAGACGCTGAAGTGGTCTTTCTGCGCGGCTTGGGAAGAGAGGCTCACGAGGGCGGCGAAGGCAGCGGCGAGCAAGGCGGGTAAACGAAGCTGGGACATGGTGGTTCTCCAGTTGGTCAAGGACGGACAGGAAGGCAGCGGCACCGCGAACGGTGGCTTGTCTCCCGGGCTTTTGTCCCGCCGTGTAACCTCAACTGGAGGTCGCCAACTCTCGGACCAGCCACTCGCGATTGCGAGCCGGAACCCTAGTCAGCCATTGCAAATTGTGGTGCCGCGAACCTGTAGTGACTCCTGCACGCTGTTGTTAAAGCGAGAGCCGTGCCAAGTCGCTTGAAGCGCTCTGGAATGCGGGTCAGGCGCCAGGTGCCTGGGCCGGCAGGGGGGAGGGCTGCCTTGTGATGGTGCGTGCGCGCACCGCAATGGGACGTGCCGGCCATTGATCCGAAGGCCGGCGGGGCACTGCACACGGTCATGGATTGCGAGTCAAAACAGGTGTCAGTCGGTTTGTCCCGACGGCGGGTCTTTCAGGAGGCCGTCATGTTTCGTCGAATGCTGCTGGGTGTTGCGCTCGGTCTGGGGCTTTGCAGCTGCTATTACTACGCCGGCCCCTACGATGGGTATTCCGCGCCTTATTACTATCCTGGCTACGCGCCTTATTCCTACTATTACGGCCCCGGTTACTACTACGGTGGCCCACGTTTCTATGGGGGCTATCGCTACTACTATTGGGGCGGTCACGGCTCGCGTTATTACCGCGGTGGATACCACGGTGGCCACCATTAATCAGCGGTTGAATGGATGAAAAAACTTTCACCGACGAGATGTTTCAAGTTGTTACTGGATCGCACCAGATCCGGAATTTGATGTCAGATGTTTCGACAGTCACCGAATCATCGACTGTCGCCTGCCAGCGTCGCTGGTGTGGCTCACTCGCGGTCCAGGAGGCCGCCATGCTCTGTCAAAAAAAGCTGCGCCGAATTCTTCTGATGGTTGTATTGGGATCGTCCCTTGGTGCGTGCGTGCCTTATTACGATGGAGGAGCCAGCTACTACAGTTCCGAGGTCTACACCTCGCCAGCGCCGTCCTATTACGCCGGCGGCAGTTCCTATTA
The DNA here is from genome assembly GCF_016887925.1 of Pseudomonas sp. MIL9. Classification (NCBI taxonomy): domain Bacteria; kingdom Pseudomonadati; phylum Pseudomonadota; class Gammaproteobacteria; order Pseudomonadales; family Pseudomonadaceae; genus Pseudomonas; species Pseudomonas sp. MIL9. The sequence goes on from NZ_JAFEHE010000003.1 coordinate 197,723, forward strand.
TTCCAATGGCGGCGGTTACTATTCGCCCCCGGCACGGTATTACGCACCGCCTGCGCGGTACTACCAGCCAACCCCGCGCTATTACTCGCAACCGCGGATCTATCAACCGGCTCCGCGTTACTACCAGCCGTCGCGGGCCGACTACCGGGCGTATCAGAATCGCGGCTGGGACGGCCGTAACCGCGGCAATTGGGACAATGACCACCGTGGTGGCGGACGTGACCACAATCACGACGACCGAGGCGACCATAACGGTCGGGGCAATCACGACGGCCGGGGTGATCACCGCTAATCCGGCTTAAGCAAAGTTCCCTGTAGGAGCGAGCCTGCTTGCGATGCTGTTTCAGTCACCGCTGTGTCGACTGACACAGCATCGATCGCAAGCTCGCCCCACAGTTTTGTTCAATACTCCGACAGGTCCGCCAGTGGATGGCGACCCTCCCAAACCTTGTGGAAATGCGCCTCCACCACGGCCTCCGGCACGTTGTTGATATCGGGCCAGTGCCAGTGGGGTTTTTGATCCTTGTCGATCAACCGTGCACGCACGCCTTCGCTGAACTCCGGATGACGACAGCAATTGAGGCTCAGGGTGTATTCCATCTGGAAGACTTGCGCCAGCGACATATGCCGCGCGCGGATGATCTGTTCCCACACCAGGTGCGCGGTCAGCGGTGAACCTTCGCTCAGGGTTCGCGCGGCGCGGCTGAGCAGCAGGTCCGGGTGATCGCGCAGCGCGCTGATGGCCTTCCAGGCGCACCCCACATCACTGACATCCAGCCATTCATCGATGCGCTCACGCCGCGGCAACCATTGGGCCTCAGGCATGTGCGCAACGGCTTCCTGCTGCAAGGCCTTGAGCAGACTGTTGAGCTGCCTCGGGGTCTGTTCCTGCCAGTTCAACTGCAACAGGCCTTCGATCAGGGCTTCTTGCTGCTCATCGAGCAGGAAACGGTCGGCCAGGTCCAGATCGATCGCATCACGCGCGTTCATGTGAGCGCCGGTCAGGCCAAGGAACAAGCCGAGCTTGCCGGGCAGGCGTGACAGGAACCAACTGGCCCCGACGTCGGGGTACAGGCCGATGCTGATCTCCGGCATCGCCAGGCGACTGCTTGGCGTGACAATACGGATGCTCGCCCCTTGCAGCAGGCCCATGCCGCCGCCCAGCACATAGCCATGGCCCCAGCAGATCAAGGGTTTGGGGTAAGTGTGCAGTTTGAAATCCAGGCGATATTCCGCGGCGAAGAACTGCGCGGCCAGGGGCGGTACTTCGCCGGGATGGGCGCGACAGGCCTCGACCAGGCTGCGCACTTCGCCGCCGGCGCAAAAAGCCTTGGCGCCGTTGCCGCGCAACAATACGCAGACGATTTGCGGCTCGTTGGCCCAGGCGTCCAGTTGAGCGCGCAAGGCCTTGATCATCGGCAATGACAGGGCGTTCAGCGACTTTTCGGCATCCAGGCTGGCGATACCGATACGGGCGCCGTCGGTGCCGGTGAGTTCTTCGAAGTGCAGATTCATCGTGACCTCGATCGGGAATTTGAGGGTTAAGTATGATCGTTGTGTAGGAAAGTGCCGGATCTGCGTCAGATCAATTGACAAGCGTGGTGGGCCTTCTTAGGGTTCGCCCCATTGTTTTTGCCGGATATGACCATGACTGCTGACGACCGTATCAAACTCGAACCGAGCTGGAAGGAGGCACTGCGTGCCGAATTCGACCAGCCCTACATGGCGGAGTTGCGAAAATTCCTGCAAGAGGAGCGTGCGGCCGGCAAGGAAATCTATCCACCGGGCCCGATGATTTTCAACGCGCTCAACTCGACGCCGCTGGACAAGGTCAAGGTCGTCATCCTCGGCCAGGACCCGTACCACGGTCCGGGCCAGGCGCACGGTTTGTGCTTTTCGGTGCAACCGGGTATCCCGGCGCCGCCGTCGCTGGTGAACATCTATAAAGAGTTGAAGCGTGACCTGAACATCGACATCCCCAACCACGGCTATCTGCAGAGCTGGGCCGATCAGGGCGTGTTGATGCTCAACACCACCATGACGGTCGAGCGCGCCACTGCCAATGCGCACAAGGACAAGGGCTGGCAGTTTTTCACCGACCGGATCATTGAAGTCGTCAGCCAGCAGCAGCCGCATCTGGTGTTCATGCTGTGGGGCGCCCATGCCCAGAGTAAGCAGAAGCTGATCGATGCGACCAAGCATTTGGTCCTGACGTCGGTACACCCGTCACCGTTGTCGGCTTATCGTGGCTTCCTCGGGTGCGGGCACTTCAGTCGGACCAACAAGTTTCTCGAGCAAAATGGCGAAACGCCGATCGAGTGGCGATTGCCGCCGGTTTGATGGTTTGACCGGGCTGGCCCCTTCGCGAGCAGGCTCGCTCCCACAGGTTTTGTGAACACCGCAAATCCACTGTGGGAGCGAGCCTGCTCGCGAAGGGCGCGACTCGGTCTAACTGTCTGAATCGGGATTTCGGTTCCAGTACTTGAACAACGGCTCTGCCAGAAACAGCACAAACAGCAGTCGCATCACCTGCATCGCCGTCACCAGCGGCACCGACAGTTGCAGGGTTTCCGCCGTCAGGCTCATCTCGGCAATCCCGCCGGGCATCATGCCCAGGGTCAGTGAACGCAGATCCAGACGGGTCAGCGCACTCAAGCCCAATGCCGCCGCCGTGGCGATCAGCATGGTCAGCACCGTGCCGATCAGGGTGCGGCCCATGAACGATGGCGCGCGTCGGAAAAACTCCCGATTGAAATGACAACCGAGGCCGCTGCCGATCAGCCACTGGCCGATCTGGCTACCGCCATTGGGCAAGCCGATGTGCAGGTCCCAACCAATGCTCACTGCCGCGCTCACCAGCAACGGGCCGAACAGCCACGGGTTGGGTTGACGCAAACGCTCCCAGATCCACGCCGCCAACGCGCCTGCCGGGAACAGCAGGGCCAGCCAGCGCCAGTCCACGGCGGTGGCATGCGAGGCGGGTGCGCCGTCGCCCAACAAATACTTGAACGCCGCCGGCACGCAAAGCACGACGACCAGTACCCGCAGGCTTTGTCCGGCGGCAACGCGACTGAGTACCGCGCCATTGCGGGCGCCGAGGTTGACCATCTCCCCGGAGCCACCGGGCATGCTGGAGAAGAAGGCGGTGGCGCGATCCTCACCGGTGCGCCGCATCAACCAGACCCCGACCACTGCGGACAGGCTGGTGACCAATGCGCCAAAGAAGATCAGACCGAAATGACTGAGCACCTGCTCCATCACCACCGGGGTGAAGTGCAGGCCGATGCCAATGCCGACGATCCACTGGCCGCACTTGCGGCCGCCAGGGATTTCCGTCAATTGCCAGGGGCTCAGGCAGCGTACCAGGATGATCGCCAGCAACGAGCCGACCATCCATGGCAGCGGCCAGCCGACCTGGCTGGCGAGGTAACCGCCCAGCAGGCCGACCAGCGGTGTACCCCACCCGTTTTTGAGGGGCAACCGATCAGACATCGGCGATGGCGCGTTGCGCGGCCGATCGTTTGCGCCAGATACGGATGATCGGCATCAACAGCATGATTGCCGTCAGGACCCAGCAACCGAAGGTGATTGGGCTCGACCAGAGGATCTCCAGCGCTCCGTTGGAAATCGACAGGGCGCGACGCAGGTTCTGCTCCATCAAGCCACCGAGGATGAAGCCCAGCAGCAGGGGCGACAACGGGAAATCCAGCTTGCGCAGGATGTAGCCGAAGATGCCGATGCCGATCATCAGGAACAGGTCGAAGGTGGTCGCGTGCACCGCGTAGACGCCGATCCCGGTAATGATGGCGATCACCGGTACCAGTGCCCAGTTCGGCACGGCGAGGATGCGCGTGAAAATGCGGATCATCGGGATGTTGAGGATGACCAGCATGACGTTGGCGATGAACAACGAGGCAATCAGGCCCCAGACGATGTCGGGTTGCTGCTGGAACAACAGCGGCCCCGGCGTGATGTTGTACAGCGAGAGTGCGCCGATCATCACCGCCGTGGTGCCCGAGCCAGGCACCCCCAGGGTCAGCATCGGCACCAGTGCGCCACAGGCTGCGCCGCCAATGGCGGTTTCCGGTGCGGCCAGGCCGCGCATATCGCCCTGGCCGAACGTGCCCTTGGCGCCCGCGATGCGTTTCTCGGTCATGTAGGCCACGGCACTGGCCAGGGTCGCACCGGCACCGGGCAACACGCCCATGATGAAACCGAGTACGCCGCAACGAATGTTCACCACGAACACTGAAGCGGCTTCCTTGACGTTGAACATCATCCGCCCGGTGGCTTTCACCGCTTCCTGGCCGTGATGGGTCTTTTCCAGCATCAGGAGAATTTCACTGATGGAGAACAGGCCCAGCACCAGCACGACGAACTGAATGCCGTCGGTCAGGTGGATGTTATCGCCGGTGAAACGGTACACGCCGCTGTTGGCGTCGATGCCGACGGTCGACAGGAACAGGCCGATCAGCGCCGCGATGAAGGTCTTGAGTGGACGGTCACCGGCCATGCCGCCGAGACAGACAATGGCGAACACCATCAGCACGAAATATTCCGCCGGTCCGAAGGCAATCGCCCATTTCGCCAGCAGCGGGGCGAACAGCACCATGCCGCAGGTGGCGATGAAGGCACCGATGAACGAGCTCCACGCCGACAACGACAAAGCCACGCCGGCCAGGCCTTTGCGGGCCATCGGATAGCCATCGAGGGTGGTCATCACGGTGGAGGCTTCGCCAGGGATGTTCAGCAGGATCGAGCTGATCCGGCCGCCGTATTCGCAGCCCAGGTACACCGCCGCCAACAGGATCAGTGCCGACTCCGGTGGCAGGCCGAGGGCGAATGCGATCGGGATCAGCAGCGCCACGCCGTTGATCGGCCCCAGGCCTGGCAACAGGCCCACGACTGTGCCGATCAGGGTGCCGCAGAGCGCGGTCACCAGGTTGTACGGGCTCAGCGCAACGCCGAAACCCTGACCCAAATAGCCAAGAGTATCCATATCAGTTCTCCAGAACGTCGAGCACGCCAAGCGGCAGCGGCACGTCCATCAACTTGTCGAACAGCAGGTAGAGGCCGACGGCCATCAGGCTGAGGATCACGACACTGGGCAACCAGCGGCCACCATACAGGCGCGCCATCGGCACGCCGGTGAGGATGCTGGCGACGATGAAACCGAGGGGTTCGAAGGTGCCGGCGAAGACCAGTAACAGCACCACGCAGATGCCGATCTTGTTCAGGGTTGCGCGGTCCAGCGGCGGTTCGTCAGCGCTGTGCTTGATCGGTGCCGGGCGAAAAACCATGTACAGCAGCGCCGCGCCCATCAGGCCAAGCATCAGCAGTGGAAAGGCCCGAGGCCCCACCGGTTCGTAGGAAAAAGCCGCTTGATACGGCCAGGCCATCAGCGCCAGGCCAATACAGGCCAGCAACAGCACCGATGCAAAAATGCGTTGTAAGAGCATGGGGAACTCCTGGGCCACGACCCCCGCAAACGGGCGCCGCAGCCGCTAGCTAGACAGAGGCGATCACTGAATCAGGCCGAACTCTTTGGCCAGCACCTTGTAGTCCGCCACTTGCTTCTTCACGTAGGTGTCGAGCTCCGGGCCGGTCATGGCGAACGGGAACAGTTCCCGCTGATCGCGCAGCTTGGCGAAGTCCTCGGAAGCCAGCAGCTTGTCAAAGGCCGCTTTCCACCAGGCGTAATCTTCATCGCTGACTTTCGGCCCGAGGTAGAAACCGCGAACCACCGGCCAGACGATGTCGTAGCCTTGTTCCCTGGCGGTCGGGATGTCTTTCATTTCCGGCTCGTCGAGACGCTTGTCGGCAAACACCGCCAGCAAGCGCATATCGCCGCTCTGGATGTGCGGCATGGAGTCGGAAATGTCGGTGCTGCCGACCTGGATGTGGCCGCCGAGCAGGGCGGTAGCGATTTCACCGCCACCTTCGAGGGCCACGTAACGCAGGTCACGCGGATTGATGCCGGCGGCCTTGGCGATCAGCGCGGTTTGCATCCAGTCCTGGCTGCCGACGGTGCCGCCGGAACCGATCACCACTTTGCTCGGATCTTTCTTCAACGCCTGCACCAGATCGTCCAGGGTCTTGTAGGGCGAATCGCTTTTCACCGCGATGGCGCCATAGCTGGTGCCAACGGCAGCGAGCCAGCGCACGTTGGTTTCATCGAAACGACCGAACTTGCCTTGCGCCAGGTTCAACAGCGAACCGCTGGACCAGGCCACCAGGGTGCCGGCATCGGCCGGACGCTGGGCGACCACCGCGTTGTACGCGACCGCGCCGACGCCGCCGGGCATGTAGGTCACGCGCATGGGTTTGGTCAGCAGCTTTTCGTTGACCAGCGCGCTTTGCGCCAGTTTGCAGGTCAGGTCGAAACCGCCACCGGGCGAGGCCGGGGCGATGCATTCGGGGCGTTTGGGCTCGGCGAGCGCCTGGCCGGTGAACAGCAGGACGCTGGCGGCGAGGGCAATTTTACGCATTGACAGGTTCATTCAAGTCTCCTTGGGAGTTGTTGTTATGGACTTACTGAATTACCAAAGGGCAACGCTATAGCTCACCAGCAGACGCACTTCATCGGCATCGCGAGCGGAGTAGTTGGAACGGTAGGTGGCATTGCGCAGACGGACAGCGACATCCTTGAGTGCGCCGCTTTGTACAACATATTTAATCTCGCTGTTGCGCTCCCACTCTTTGCCTTCATCACCGTTCTTGAGCTTGATGTTGTCGCCGCTCACGTAACGGCTCATGAAGCTGAGGCCCGGGATGCCGAGGGTGACGAAGTCGAAGTCATAACGCGCCTGCCAGGAGCGCTCTTCGGCGCCGGCAAAGTCGTTGATCTGCACGAAGTTCACCAGGTACGGGTCGGCGCCATCCACATAGGGGAACGCGCTGTCGCCGGACATGTGCTGGTAGCCGGCGCTGAATTTGTGCCCGCTCAAGGCGTAGCTCACCAGGCCGTTGAGGGACTTGTTGTCGATCTTGCCGCCACGGGCCTGGCCCTGGTCATCACTGATGGCGAACCGCAGGTCAGTGCCAAAGGTGCCTGGGCCGAAGGGCTGTGAGGCGATCAAGCCGAGAAAGTGCTGGTTGTAGACTTCACCCAATTGCGCGAAGTGATAACTGCCGGTGATCTTGTCGGTGAACTTGTAGTCCAGGCCGCCAAAGTCAAAGTGGTCGCCCGCCACCGTTCCGGCGAAGCGGCTGTTCTTGTTGTTGAGGGCAATGTCCTCGAAGTCGGTGCTGTCGCGGTCCTTGGCCTTGTCCAGGCGCCCGCCGGTGAAGGTCAGGTTCTTGATCTCTTTGGAGGTCAGCATGCCGCCTTCAAAGGTCTGCGGCAGGATGCGCCCGTCGTTGGGCTTGAGGGTCGGCAGTTCCGGAATCAGGGTGCCAATTTTCAGCTCGCTGGCAGAGATTTTCACTTTGCCGGTCAGGCCGAGCTTGGAGTATTCGTCGACAGCGCGCCCATTGTCGGTCGGCAACAGGCCGGTCCCCGTACGGTCGGGGCTTGAGTCGAGCTTGACCCCCATCATGCCCAGCGCATCGACACCGAACCCTACGGTGCCATCGGTGTAGCCCGATTTCAGATTGAGCATGAAACCCTGGGCCCACTCGTCACGCTTGGACTGTTGGGCACTGGTGCCGTCACGAAAATCGCGGTTGAAGTACATGTTGCGGGTTTCGAACGTGGCCGAGCTGTCGTCGATGAAGGCGGCCTGGCTCAACGGTGAAAAACCGGCCAGGGCGGCAGCGCTGGCAAGCGCAGTGTGGCTGAGACGGGAGAAGCGGGCAGGCGCAATAGCCTGGGTCTGCAAGGACTGCATGGATGAATGACTCCGTTTATTGTTCTTATTGGTCGAAAACGCTTCAGGGCGTTTTTCGTATCGCTGTGTGGCGGCAGCGACGGCAGTCGAAACTGTCCGTGGCTTGACTGTAACGGGCTAACCTTTCGTTAACCTTTCAGCTGACTTTCACGGTTTACGGGCTTCACAGCGGCGGTTGCGGCTGTAAACTCCGCGCCAAAGAATGGCGTCGACCATCCCTGAATGAGGTGAAAATCCATGCGTGTCCTGCTCGTCGAAGACCATCTGCAGCTCGCCGAGAGTGTCGCCCAGGCGCTCAAGAGCACCGGGTTGACCGTGGATGTGCTGCACGACGGCGTGGCCGCCGACCTGGCGCTGGGCAGCGAGGAATACGCCATGGCGATCCTCGATGTCGGCCTGCCGCGCATGGATGGTTTCGAGGTGTTGGCGCGTTTGCGCGCACGGGGCAAGAACCTGCCGGTGTTGATGCTGACCGCGCGCAGCGACGTCAAGGATCGGGTCCATGGGCTGAATCTGGGGGCCGACGACTACCTGGCCAAACCTTTTGAGCTCACCGAACTCGAAGCCCGGGTCAAAGCCTTGCTTCGCCGCAGTGTGCTGGGCGGTGAACGCATCCAGCGTTGCGGGGTGCTGGCCTATGACCTGGAAACCCGGCGCTTCACCCTCGGCGAAGAACTGCTGACCCTGACCTCCCGTGAACAAGCCGTGCTCGAAGCCTTGATCGCCCGTCCCGGCCGGGTGATGAGCAAGGAGCAATTGGCCTCCCAGGTATTTGGCCTCGACGAGGAAGCCAGCCCCGACGCCATCGAAATCTACATACATCGCTTGCGCAAGAAGCTCGACGGTCAGCCGGTTGCCATCGTGACCTTTCGTGGCCTCGGTTATTTGCTGGAAAGCCGCGATGCATAAGCCCAGCAGCCTGCGCTGGCGGTTGCTGTGGAACCTGGCGCTGTTGTTGGTGGTGTTGATGCTGGCCAGTGGTTTGAGTGCCTACTGGAATGGTCGCGAAGCGGCCGACACCGCGTATGACCGGACATTGCTCGCTTCGGCCCGGACCATCGCGGCGGGCGTGACCCAGCGCGACGGCACGCTGAGCGCCGACGTGCCTTACGTGGCGCTCGATACGTTCGCTTATGACAGTGCCGGGCGGATTTTTTATCTGGTCAACGATATCAATCAGAAGCTGATTTCCGGTTACGAAAACCTTCCGCCACCCCCACCGGGGACACCCCGCACCGATGACTATCCGGCGTTGGCGCGTTTTTACAACGCGACCTATCGAGGGCAGAACGTGCGCGTGGTGAGTTTGCTCAAACCGGTCAGCGAACCGAACATGAATGGCATGGCGGAAATTCGCGTGGCGGAAACCGACGAGGCGCGCGTCAGCATGGCTCGCAGCCTGGCGACTGACACGTTGCTGCGTCTGGGTATGCTGGCCATTGGTGCGCTGATGGTGGTGTGGTTTGCGGTCAGTGCCGCACTGCGCCCGCTGGAGCGCTTGCGCTCGGCGGTGGAGGAACGCCAGCCGGATGACCTGCGGCCATTGCCGTTGGTGGAAGTGCAGCATGAGTTGTGGCCGCTGGTGCGTGCGCTCAATCACTTCACCGAACGCCTGCGCGGGCAGTTCGAGCGCCAGGCGCAATTCATCGCCGATGCCGCCCACGAACTGCGCACCCCCTTGGCGGCGCTCAAGGCGCGGCTGGAACTGGGCCTGCGTTCAAGCGAACCGCAAACCTGGCGCAGTACGCTGGAAACCGCCGCCCAGGGCACTGATCGCTTGACCCATCTGGCCAATCAATTGCTCTCCCTGGCGCGGGTCGAAAATGGCGCCCGGGCGATTGCCGAGGGCGGCGCGCAGCTGCTCGATCTCAGTCAACTGGCGCGTGACCTGGGCATGGCCATGGCGCCACTGGCCCACAAGCGCGGCGTGGCGCTGGCGCTGGAAGCGGACGAGCCGGTGTGGATGCGGGGTGAGCCTACCTTGCTCAACGAACTGTTGAGCAACCTGGTGGATAACGCGTTGGCCCATACGCCACCGGGCGGCAACGTGATTTTGCGAGTCTCGGCACCGGCGGTGCTGGAGGTTGAGGACGATGGACCGGGCATTCCGCTGGATGAGCGTGATCGCGTGTTCGAACGGTTTTACCGACGTAACCAGCAGGTGGCCGGGTCCGGGTTGGGCCTGGCGATTGTCGGCGAGATCTGCCGCGCGCACCTGGCGCAGATCAGCCTGCATGATGGCGAGCACGCGGGGTTGAAAGTGCGGGTGAGTTTTATTGCCGGGGAGTGAGTAGAACATTTGAGCGAGGGAGCCAGCTCCCTCGCCACAGGAATTGCATTGATGCTTAATAAAACATCGAGCGTGATTCTTCCAGATCGGCGCACAGGGCCTTGTTGTCGTAATCGATCCCAAGCTTGTTGAAGGCTGGCACGCTGAAGGGGTCGATGCAGGCAAACGGGTGGTCGGTGTCTTTGCAGCAGTACAGGCTGGCCACCTGCACCAGATCAACATAATCGATCTGGTCAGACTGTCGCTTGAAGTTCAGGTACAGCCTCGGCACCTGCACCAGCATGTCCGGAAACTCCCAGACCCTGAGCAATTTGTCGCCGAGCAGCGGATGGATATGGTCGATCACATGGTTGAGACTGACCGGGTCGGACAACAGATCATAGTGATCTTCGGCGTAAGTCAGGATCGGCAGGACGCCGATTTGATGCACCAGCCCGCCAAGGGCTGCCTGATCGGGCTTGAGCTGGGTGTAGTGGCGACACAACGCATAGCTGACACCGGCGATTTCCAGGCTCTTGCGCCAGACTTCACGCATTTTCTGTTCCACCACCTCGGAGCGGGCATGGAAGATCTGTTCCATCACCAGGCCGATGGCCAGGTTACTGCTGTAGTTGATGCCCAGGCGAGTGACGGCCGTGTGCAACTCGGTAACTTCCTGGGTCGCGCGCAGCAGCGGGCTATTGACCACTTTGATCAGGCGCGCCGACAGCGCGGTATCGCGGCCAATGACCTTGCTCAGGGCGCTGATACTGACTTCAGGGTCCTCTGCCGCCTTGCGAATCTGCAGTGCCACTTCCGGAAGTGTTGGCAGAACCAGGTCATCGTTATCGATGGCCTCAACCAAATCCCTTTGGACCTTTTCCGCCAGCTCACTCATTTCTGTTCTCTTGGTGTCGCAAAAAAGTACTGCGGTTAACGCTGGATTTCGCGGTCGCGGTCCAGTTGATAAGGCAGATCGAGCAAGTGCAAGGCAGGGCCGTCGAGCGCGCCGACGTGAATGTCGCCGGACTCCGCCGCTTCGGCTTGCAGCACCGCCAGCAGTTCAATCTGTTGTTCGCCATGGGCGGCCAGTACCACTTCGCCGATTGAACTGCCATGGCTCGGGGAAAACAGCTGGGTGCCGGGTTCAGGCAGTTCGCGGGTGTCCAGTTGCAGGCGATACAGGCGGCGCTTGAGTTTGCCCAGGTACTGCATCCGCGCGACGATTTCCTGGCCGGTGTAGCAACCTTTCTTGAAGCTCACGCCTCCAACAGCCTGCAGGTTGAGCATCTGCGGGATAAACAGCTCGCGGGTGCCCGGCATCACCTGGCCGATCCCTGCGCGGATCTGGCCCAGCAGCCATTGATTCAGATCGCCTTCGGCGAGCAGGGCGGACAGCTTGCCCTTGACCGCGTCGGCTTGATCGGCGCTGACCCAGAGTTCGGCGCGATCGGGTGAAACACGAATGGCGATCAGCCCGTCATTGCGCACCACCCGGTCGGTTTCCGACGGCAGTTCAAGGCCGAGGCTGACGAGCGCGGCATCGCCATGATCAATGCCGAAGCGGACCCAGGCAGCGCTTTCGTCGGTCAGTTTGGACTTGGAAAATACGGCGTATTTTTTCAGGTCGGCCAGTTGCGGTTCCAGCAATTCGCTGGCCATGGCCATGAGCACGCCGTCACCTTCGAGCAGAATGCGGAAACTCGACTGCATCCGGCCCTTCTGCGTGCAACGCGCGCCGAGGCTGGCCTGGGTATCGCTCAGGTAATTGAGGTTGCAGGTCAATTGGCCTTGCAGGAACTTGCCGGCGTCCGCGCCGCGGACCGCCAGAACACCTTCATGAGACAGCGTGCAGAAAAAAGCAGAATCGGCCATGGGTCATCGCAGGGTAAAGAATCTGGCGGACATGATAAGGGGGCGCTGTTGAAATGGGTAGTTCACAAAGGATCGTCGGTGCCCGACCAAAGCCGACTGTTCTACGGGGCGCGGGGCTGTATACTTGCGGCCTATTTGAGGAGCGCTCCATGGTCGAAGATGTTGAACTGAATCGCCTCTACTGGCACAGCCGCCGCGGCATGCTTGAGCTTGACGTGTTGCTGGTGCCGTTTGTCAAAGAGGTTTATCCGCACCTCAACGAGGTTGATCGCGCCTGCTACGTCAGGTTGCTCGAATGCGAAGATCAGGACATGTTCGGCTGGTTCATGGAACGCGCCGAATCGGAAGACCCGGAGCTTCAACGCATGGTCCGCATGATTCTGGACCGTGTTCAGCCCAAGTAACGGTTTCGAATGCCGCTGGCATGCCTCACGGCAGTTGCTGGCGGCGTATCTGTTGGCCCAGCTGTTCGCGCTGGGTTCGCTTTATCTTCTCTCTATTCCACTTTGGGCCAGTCTGTTCGGCGCCTTTTGCTGCCTGCTGCACGCCGTTTGGGCATTGCCACGCCAGATTCTGCTGACCCACGCGCAGGCCTTTCGCGGCTTGCGTCGCGATGCCGATGGCTGGCAGTTGTGGAGCCGGGCGGCGGGATGGCAAGCGGTGCAGCTTCGTCCGGACAGCATCGCGCTGCCTTTGGTGGTGTTGCTGCGGGTTCGTCTGCAGGGTGAGCGTCGCATCCGGTCTGTTTGCGTGCCCCGGGATTCGCAGGCGGCGGATCTGCACCGACGCCTGCGGGTTCGACTCAAGTTCAGCCGGCGTAGGTGGACGGCACCAGAATAGTGTCCAGCGCGACCGGCAGCATCTTCGGATAGTCCAGCGTGTAATGCAGGCCACGACTTTCCTTGCGTTCCATGGCTGAGCGAATCATCAACTCGGCCACCTGGGCCAGGTTGCGCAATTCGATCAAGTCCCGGCTGACCTTGTAGTTGCTGTAGAACTCGTCGATTTCATCCAGCAGCAGACGCACCCGGTGCTGGGCCCGTTGCAGGCGCTTGTTGGTGCGCACGATACCCACGTAATCCCACATGAATCGCCGTAGTTCATCCCAGTTGTGCGCAATGATCACGTCCTCATCGGAGTCGGTCACCTGGCTCGCGTCCCAGACCGGCAGGTCGGCGGGGGCCGAAACGTTCGGCAATTGCTCCAGGATGTCCGCCGCCGCTGAGCGCGCATACACGAAGCACTCCAGCAGCGAGTTACTGGCCATGCGGTTGGCACCATGCAGGCCGGTAAAGCTGGTCTCGCCAATCGCATACAGCCCTGGCACGTCGGTGCGACCTTGCTGGTCGACCATCACGCCGCCACAGGTGTAGTGCGCCGCGGGAACCACCGGAATGGGTTGCTTGGTGATGTCGATGGAAAACTCGAGGCAGCGCTCGTACACGGTCGGGAAGTGCGTCTTGATGAAATCTTCGGACTTGTGGCTGATGTCCAGATAGACACAATCGATGCCAAGCCTTTTCATTTCATGGTCGATCGCCCGGGCGACAATGTCCCGTGGCGCCAGTTCGGCCCGTGGATCGAAGCGCTGCATGAAACGCTCGCCATTGGGCAGTTTCAGGTGTGCACCTTCGCCGCGCAGGGCTTCGGTGATCAGGAAACTCTTGGCTTGCGGGTGATACAGGCACGTTGGGTGGAACTGGTTGAACTCCAGGTTCGCCACCCGGCAGCCGGAACGCCAGGCCATGGCGATGCCGTCACCGCAGGCGCCGTCGGGGTTGCTGGTATAGAGATAGACTTTGGCCGCGCCGCCGGAGGCAAGAATCACGAAGCGTGCGCCGTAGGTGTCGACTTCGCCGGTGCCGCGATTGAGCACGTAGGCGCCCAGGCAGCGATCGCCTTCGAGGCCCAGGCGTTTTTCGGTGATCAGATCGACGGCTACCCGCTGTTCGAGCAACTCGATGTTCGGCCGTTGCTTGGCCTGGGCGAGCAGCGTCCTGAAAATCGCAGCGCCCGTGGCATCGGCGGCATGGATGATGCGCCGGTGGCTGTGACCGCCTTCGCGAGTCAGGTGAAACTCGAATCCGCCATCTTCAGTGCCTGATTGCTCATCGCGGGTAAATGGCACGCCCTGATCGATCAGCCATTGAATCGCTTCCTTACTGTGTTCGACGGTAAAGCGCACGGCGTCCTCATGGCACAGGCCGCCGCCAGCATTAAGGGTGTCATCGACGTGGGACTCGACGGTGTCGGTGTCGTCGAGTACCGCGGCAACACCGCCTTGCGCCCAGAAGGTCGAGCCATTGGCGAGGTCGCCTTTGCTCAGTACGGCGATGCGCAAATGACCGGGCAAGGTCAGCGCAAGGCTCAAGCCGGCAGCGCCGCTGCCAATTACCAGAACATCGTGTTGAAACTGTTGGCTCATTTCAGGATTCCGCTCAAAGCGACCCGGGTCGGGGTAGGCGCCAGACATCTGGACAGGCGAGTCAGGCAGCCGCGCAGCCCACTAGTATATAGAGAGGGGGAGCGGCACAATACCCGTGCCTATATGGCATTGTGAAACTACCGTGACAGAAAAGACTTGACGCTTCGTCGGATGTTTTTTCAGTCGATTCGGCGACAAGTGAACTGTATCGCGGATTTAACAGTCTTTTTCCATTCACAGTCGCACAATGTCGGTTCGGCACGGCTATAAATATTTGGAACTTTTGCCAAAGGCCCAAGATCAATAGACGGTTGCCTGAATCAAGGGACAGTGTCGGCTTCAGCGCAGGATCAGCAGTTGGATCCTTGCCAGCGAATCCGATGACAAGATTATTTGCGCAGCCGGGTCATCTCGCGCTGCGCTTTTCGTGCGTGCCGAATCAGTGCCCGCAGGAAACTTGCCTGGAGGGGGAGAACTTTTGCGAAAAGCCCGAGTCTATGTTTGCAAGTCCGGTCGTTTAGTTATGCAAGCCTCCTTCGAGCTTATCGAGGAGTGTTCATGCTAACCCAGGAAGAGGATCAGCAACTGGTCGAGCGCGTTCAGCGTGGCGACAAGCGTGCTTTCGATCTGCTAGTGCTGAAGTACCAGCACAAAATTCTCGGGTTGATCGTGCGTTTTGTGCACGACACCCATGAAGCCCAGGACGTGGCACAGGAAGCCTTTATCAAGGCGTACCGTGCACTTGGAAATTTTCGCGGGGACAGTGCGTTTTACACGTGGCTTTACCGCATCGCCATCAACACGGCGAAAAACTATCTGGTTTCACGCGGCCGTCGGCCGCCGGATAGCGATGTCAGTTCCGAGGATGCAGAGTTCTACGATGGCGATCATGGCCTCAAGGATCTCGAGTCGCCAGAACGAGCTTTGCTGCGGGATGAGATCGAAGGCACCGTCCATCGAACCATTCAGCAACTGCCAGAAGATTTGCGTACGGCTTTAACTTTACGTGAATTCGATGGTCTGAGTTACGAGGACATTGCGAGCGTTATGCAATGCCCGGTCGGTACCGTGCGCTCCCGGATTTTCCGCGCCCGGGAGGCCATCGATAAAGCCCTGCAGCCATTGTTGCAGGAAAACTGAAGACAGCGGCGACAGCCAAGAGAGGAACGCCATGAGTCGTGAAGCCCTGCAGGAATCGCTGTCCGCAGTGATGGATAACGAAGCGGACGAGTTGGAATTGCGTCGGGTACTGAATGCCTGTGACGATGTTGAAACCCGTGAAACCTGGGCTCGTTATCAAATCGCTCGGGCAGTGATGCACAAGGATCTGCTGCTTCCACGCCTGGATATCGCTGCGGCCGTATCCGCCGCTCTGGCTGATGAAGCCGTGCCGGCTAAAGCCTCCCGCGGACCATGGCGCAGCCTGGGTCGTCTGGCTGTAGCGGCTTCGGTAACCCTTGCCGTACTGGCGGGTGTTCGTCTGTACAATCAGGACGAGATCGCAGGCGTCGAGCTGGCTCAGCAATCCAGTCAGCAGAACCTGATTGCTCCTCAAGTTAAAGGCCCAGCCGTTTTGGCAGGCTACAATGAGAGTTCGGAAGCTACTGGTCCCATGGCCAATGGCGTATTGCAAGGTCAACCAGGCTGGCACGATCAGCGTCTGCCGGGCTACTTGCGTCAACATGCTCAACAGGCTGCAATGAAAGGTACCGAGAGCGCTCTGCCTTACGCTCGTGCAGCAAGCCTGGAAAACCGTTAAGGAGGATCATGCGCGCCATACCTCTACTTACGCTTCTGCTGGGTGGCTGGTTCGTTGTTCCAGCCCACGCCGATGAAGCCCAGGACTGGTTGACCCGTCTTGGTCAGGCCGAGCAGCAGCACAGCTTTCAGGGTACTTTTGTCTACGAGCGTAACGGTAGTTTTTCTACCCATAAGATCTGGCACCGCGTCCAGGAGGGCAAGGTCCACGAACGCCTGCTCCAGCAGGATGGCTCCGCGCAGGAAGTTGTCCGCATTGACGGGCATACTCAATGCGTCAGCGGCATCCTGATAGCCGGGCTGGGGGATTCCCCGAACTCTCCCGCTCGAGCCCTCGATCCTCAAAAGCTCAAGAATTGGTATGACCTTGCTGTCATCGGCAAGTCGCGCGTGGCCGGTCGACCGGCGGTGATCGTTTCACTGACGCCTCGTGATCAACACCGCTATGGTTTTGAACTGCATCTGGATAAAGAAACCGGCCTGCCTCTCAAGTCATTGCTACTGAATGACAAAGGACAGTTGCTGGAACGATTCCAGTTTACGCAACTGGATACCGCCGATGTCCCTTCTGACGCCGAGTTGCAGCCAGGCGCAGATTGCAAGGTGGTCAACCTCGAGAGTGACAAGGCTTCCTCTGTGAAGGCGGCTCAAACCTGGCATTCGGACTGGTTGCCACCCGGTTTCGAGTTGATCAGCAGCTCGGCCCGCAAGGATCCGGAAACCAAGAACCAGATCAACAGCTTGATGTATGACGATGGTCTGGCGCGTTTTTCGGTGTTCCTGGAGCCGTTGAACGGCGCGACAGTCACTGACACCCGTACGCAGCTGGGACCCACCGTTGCCGTTTCCCGAAGCCTGACCACCCCGCAAGGCGGAATGATGGTCACGGTCGTCGGCGAAATTCCGGTCGGCACTGCTGAGCGCATTGCGCTTTCCATGCGCAGTGACGCCGCTGCAACCAAGCAGTGAGCTGAGCTCGAAATGTTTCGTGAACATTTCAATTTGCAAAATCCAGTGAATTTTTTTTAAGTCAGAGCCCTCGGCTCTGGCCTTGTTTGTTGTTCCCGGAACAAAAATACCGGCGTATCTTTCTCGGTGTTCCTTGATCCATATCGCTTAACCATGCTCGTCGTAACGGGAGCCGTATGTCGATACCACGCTTGAAGTCTTACCTCTCCATTTTTGCCACCGTGCTGGTGCTCGGTCAGGCGGTCGCTGCTCAAGCGGTCGAATTGCCTGATTTCACGCAGCTGGTCGAACAGGCATCGCCTGCGGTGGTCAACATCAGTACCACGCAAAAACTGCCGGACCGCAAAGTGTCGATCCAGGATATGCCTGACCTGGAAGGCTTGCCGCCGGCGCTTCGCGAGTTCTTCGAGCGGGGCATGCCGCAGCAGCCTCGTTCACCGCGGGGCGATCGTCAGCGTGAAGCCCAATCCCTGGGTTCGGGTTTCATCATTTCGCCTGATGGCTACATCCTCACCAACAATCATGTGATCGCCGATGCCGACGAAATTCTCGTGCGTCTGTCCGACCGCAGTGAAATGAAAGCCAAACTGGTCGGTACCGA
This sequence comes from Pseudomonas sp. MIL9, assembly GCF_016887925.1. NCBI lineage: Bacteria > Pseudomonadati > Pseudomonadota > Gammaproteobacteria > Pseudomonadales > Pseudomonadaceae > Pseudomonas > Pseudomonas sp. MIL9. The sequence continues at coordinate 215,449 of NZ_JAFEHE010000003.1, forward strand.
CCCGCGTTCCGACGTGGCGCTGCTGAAAATCGAAGGCAAGGATCTGCCGGTCTTGAAACTGGGCAAGTCCCAGGATTTGAAGGCTGGCCAGTGGGTCGTGGCAATCGGTTCGCCATTCGGCTTTGACCATACCGTGACCCAAGGTATCGTCAGCGCCGTCGGTCGTAGCCTGCCAAACGAAAACTACGTGCCGTTCATCCAGACCGACGTGCCGATCAACCCGGGCAACTCCGGTGGTCCGCTGTTCAACCTCAACGGTGAAGTGGTCGGGATCAACTCGCAGATCTATACCCGTTCCGGCGGCTTCATGGGCGTTTCGTTCGCAATCCCTATCGATGTGGCCATGGACGTTTCCAATCAGCTGAAAAGCGGCGGCAAAGTGAGCCGCGGCTGGTTGGGTGTCGTGATTCAGGAAGTGAACAAGGATCTGGCCGAGTCGTTCGGTCTGGAGAAACCGGCCGGTGCGCTGGTTGCTCAGATCCAGGACGATGGCCCGGCTGCCAAGGGTGGTCTGCAAGTCGGTGACGTTATCCTGAGCATGAACGGTCAACCGATCGTCATGTCTGCCGATCTGCCGCACCTTGTGGGCGCATTGAAAGCTGGCTCCAAGGCTAAGCTGGAGGTGATTCGCGACGGTAAGCGCCAGAACGTCGAGCTGACTGTCGGCGCCATTCCTGAGGAAGGCAAAGAGCTGGACAGCCTGCCCAAATCGAGCATTGAGCGCAGCAGTAATCGCCTGGGTGTTTCCGTGGTTGAGCTGACGGATGAGCAGAAAAAAACCTTCGACCTCAAAGGCGGCGTGGTGATCAAGGAAGTCCAGGAGGGTCCTGCTTCGATGATTGGCTTGCAGCCAGGAGACGTCATTACTCACCTGAACAATCAGGCCATCGAATCGACCAAGCAATTCACCGAGATCGCGAAGTCGTTGCCGAAAAACCGTTCGGTGTCGATGCGGGTTCTGCGTCAAGGTCGCGCCAGCTTCATCACCTTCAAACTGGCTGAATAATCCGGTTGTAAACTGAATGAAAAACCGCCTCGAAAGAGGCGGTTTTTTTGTGTCTGAAATTTATCGGACACTCAGCCCATCATGTCCTTGATCATGCGTTCCTGCTCCATCAGCTCACGCTGGCGCGCATCGATGCGTGACGACAGCGGGAAGTTGCTGCCAGCCTTGCGCTTGGCAAAATCCAGTTGCTGGATGGCCTGTTTATAGTCGCCTACAAGCGCGAAATACTCGGCGCGTGCCTGATGCAGACCGATGATGTTGCCTGACAGACCGCGCGTCTCGGCAACCTGATACCACACGTCCGGATCATCCGGTCGCGACTTGAGCAGGCCTTCGAGTGCCTTTTCGGCGTCGGCGGCACGGTTCTGTTTCAGCAACAGGTCGACGCGCACCTGATTCAGCGGGTAATTGCCTGGGTACTGCGTCAGCATGCGGTCAACTCGGGATTGAGCGTCCGGCAGGCGGTTGTTGGTGATGTCCAGATCGACCTGAGCGAGGTTATAGATGAGCTCGTTCGGCGACTTCGCCAGCAGTGGCTTGAGATTTTCCCGTGCTTCGTTCAATTGGCCGCCCTTGATCTGGGCGATGGCCAGGCCGTAGCGAGCGACATCGCTTTTCGGATTTTCATCCAGCTCGGCGCGGAAACGCTTGGCACCCAAGCCCGGGGTTTCTTCATAGAACAACTGGACCCGTGCGCGAATCAGTTGATAGCGCAGGCTGTCTTCGATACCGCCCTTCGGTGCCTGTTCGGCACGGTTGCGGGTGTCGGCGATCCGCGATTCGGTGACCGGGTGAGTCAGCAGGAATTCCGGTGGCTTGGCGTCATAACGATACTGACGCCCCAAGCGCTCGAACATGGTCGGCATCGAGCGCGGGTCGTAGCCGGCTTTTTCCAGATTGAGGATGCCGATACGGTCGGCTTCCTGCTCGTTCTGGCGCGAAAACCGGCGCTGTTCCTGAATCGCTGCCGCCTGCGTACCCGCAATGGCCGCGATACCGGCGTCGCCGGCACCGGCCGCAGCAATCACGATACCTGCCAGCAGGGCGGCCATCATGGGGACTTGCATGCGCTGTTGGGCTTCGACGCCACGGGCAAAGTGACGTTGTGACAAGTGAGCCAATTCGTGAGCCAGTACCGAGGCGTATTCACCTTCGGTCTGGGCGTTGAGGAACAGGCCGCCGTTCACCCCGACAATCCCCCCCGGGGCGGCGAAGGCGTTGAGCTGGGGGCTGTTGATCAGGATGAACTCCAGGCGCCGGTCATTGACCTGGCTGGTCTCGACCAGTCGGTAAACGCTGGATTCCACGTAGTCTTTGAGCTGCGGGTCGTTGAGCTGCGACACCTGGCTGCGCAACAGTGCCAGCCATGCACGGCCCAACTGGTATTCCTGCTGCGGCGAGACAATGGCAGAGCTGGCGTCGCCGAGTGACGGCAGGTCGTCGGCGAAGCCTGGCGAGGCAAGCAGGCAAGCAAGCGTCAGCAGGGTAGGGCGCAAAAAAGTCATGCACAAAGCCTTAGTCGACAAAGACCTTACTGTAGCCGGACACCAGCGCCGCGACCAGATATTCTAGGCAGCTCGACCATCTGACCAGGAGTGATGCAATGACCGACGCTGTAGCCCATGACGTTGAACTGGACGCCAGTGGCTTGAATTGCCCGTTGCCGTTGCTCAAGGCCAAGATGGAACTCAACCGGATGGCCAGTGGCGCAGTGCTCAAGGTGATTGCCACCGATGCGGGTTCACAGCGCGACTTCCGCACCTTTGCCCGATTGGCCGGTCATACGTTGCTTCGCGAAGAGGATGAAGCGGGCGTTTACCAGTACTGGTTGAAAAAAGCCTGAAACCTGCTGTGTTTGTTCTTAAGGATTACTAATGTTCAAGGTGTTGCGCGACTGGATTCAGCGCTATTTCTCTGATGAAGAAGCCGTGGTTCTGGCCGTCCTGCTGTTCCTGGCGTTCACCGCCGTGCTCACGCTGGGCGGCATGCTTGCGCCGGTGCTGGCCGGGATGGTGCTGGCCTACTTGATGCAGGGCCTGGTGGTGACCCTCGAACGCCTTCGTATACCTGGTGGGGTTGCGGTGGGTTTGGTCTTTGCGTTGTTCATGGGAGTGCTGCTGGTGTTCATCGTGGTTGTGGTGCCGTTGCTCTGGCATCAGTTGATCACGCTGTTCAACGAGTTGCCCGGAATGCTCGCCAAGTGGCAGTCACTGTTGTTGCTGCTACCGGAACGCTATCCGCATCTGGTATCTGACGAACAGGTGCTGCAGGCGATTGAGGTGGCGCGGGGCGAGATTGGCAAGTTCGGCCAGTGGGCGCTGACGTTCTCGCTGTCGAGCCTGCCGCTGCTGGTCAATATCATGATCTATCTGGTGTTGGTGCCGATTCTGGTGTTTTTCTTTCTCAAGGACCGGGAAATGATTGGTTTGTGGGTGCGCGGTTACTTGCCTCGTGAGCGTGCGTTGATCACCCGTGTCGCCCACGAGATGAACCGGCAAATCGCCAACTACATTCGCGGCAAGGTCATCGAAATCGTCATCTGCGGTGGCGCGACCTACATCGGTTTCGTCGTGCTGGGGCTCAATTACGCGGCGCTGCTGGCGCTGTTGGTGGGTGTTTCGGTGGTGGTGCCCTATGTCGGGGCCGTGGTGGTCACCGTGCCGGTGCTGCTGATTGCGTTGTTCCAGTGGGGCTGGAGCGATCAGTTCATCTATTTGATGGCGGTCTACGGCATCATCCAGGTCCTGGATGGAAACGTGCTGGTGCCGTTGTTGTTTTCGGAGGCGGTCAACCTGCACCCGGTGGCGATCATTTGCGCGGTGCTGTTGTTTGGTGGCCTGTGGGGCTTCTGGGGGGTGTTCTTTGCGATTCCCCTGGCGACCCTGTTCAAGGCTGTGCTGGATGCCTGGCCGCGCAAGGAACCTGTGGTGGCGCCTCTGCTTTAATGGCCGAATTTTCTGTTGGCGCCAAGGCGCTTCCGCTGGTTTAACAGTGAAAGCGCCGGCGCCGGCGTCAAACAATCAAGCCTTGTTCAGCGCCTGGGCAGCGGCCAAAACCGCATCAACATGCCCCGGTACCTTCACGCCACGCCATTCCTGGCGCAACACACCGTTCTTGTCGATCAGGAACGTGCTGCGATCCACGCCCATGTATTCCTTGCCGTAGAGTTTTTTCAGCTTGATCACGTCGAACTGCTGGCAAAGCGCTTCTTCCTTGTCGCTGATCAGCTCGAAGGTGAATGCCTGTTTGGCCTTGAAGTTCTCATGGGATTTGAGGCTGTCACGGGATACGCCGAAGACCTCGGTGTTCGCCGCTTTAAAGGCGTCCAGTTGATCGCGAAAGCCCTGGCCCTGGGTGGTGCAGCCTGGCGTGCTGTCCTTCGGGTAGAAGTAGATCACCACCTGCTTGCCTTTGAGGGCTGCGAGGCTGACGGTCTGTCCGCCGGTGGCGGGTGCTTCGAAGTCGGCAACCGGTTGGTCGATGGCAACGGCCATGAGAGCTTCCTTACATTGGGTTTTGTGGGCGCCACGGTTCGATCAGGGCATCCAGGTTCAGCGCGTCGGCGAAGTCCAGGAATTGATCGCGCAACCAACTGATCTGCACGCCGGCCGGCAAGGTCACGGTAAACGTGGCGTTGAGCATGGTGCCGCCGGTCTGCGGAGCCTGATAGGTGTCGCAAGTCAGGTTTTCCAGCTCGACGTTGTGGTCCATGAAGAACTGGCACAACTCGTTGACGATGTCCGAGCGGTAGGCCGAGCTGACGTATGCAACGTAGGGCAGGGCCTGTGGACGATTCTCCAGGGCTGCGCTGCGCACTACATTGACGGTGAACGCGTGCCGTTTCGCCAGCACGGGCAGGCTGCCTTCCAGGCGTGCCAGGGCGTCCCAGCTGCCGGAGACTTCGAGGATCAGCGCACTGCACTCGCCGTGGCGTGTCAGGCGTGAAGTAACCACGGCGCAGCGATTTTCATGGCTGGCGCGGCACAGGACGTTAGTCAGCTCCATGGGGTTGGCGCCAAGGGCACTGATGACAAGGAATTGTTCGCGAACTGTGGGGGTGGACATGCAGCATTCCTAAAGCGATGAGCGGTCAATACTTCTGTCGGCTTGTTTTAGCAGGGCGAGCCAGCGGATGCGAATTCAGAAAGCCCGAGGCACAGGTTGCAACGTGCTCCACAATGGCAAGAGCGAGGGGCCGCAACGCTGGATTGGGGCTTGTGATGCCGAAAATGGAGGCTTAAACCCGACGTACGAGCTTGTCAGTATCGATCAAAGTCTGAAGGGTAGCGAAAAGCGACGCTCAGGGGAATGGCAGCAGCGCAGTACTTCGCTTGTACAAGCATCTTGGCGCCAGTACCATTACCGCTCTCTTTTTCCGGCAGGAGCGGTTGCATGATTGCGGGCAGTATGGTGGCACTGGTCACACCCATGGATGCACAGGGTCGTCTCGACTGGGACAGTCTGAGCAAACTGGTGGACTTTCACCTGCAAAACGGCACCCACGCCATCGTGGCGGTCGGTACAACAGGTGAGTCGGCCACTCTTGATGTGAGCGAACACATCGAAGTCATCCGTCGCGTAGTGAAGCAGGTCAATGGCCGCATTCCGGTGATCGCCGGTACCGGCGCCAACTCGACCCGTGAAGCCATCGAGCTGACCACCAACGCGAAGACCGCCGGCGCCGATGCCTGCCTGCTGGTCACTCCGTACTACAACAAGCCGACCCAGGAAGGCTTGTACCAGCACTTCAAGGCGATCGCCGAAGCCGTCGATATCCCGCAGATCCTCTATAACGTGCCCGGACGTACCGCTTGCGACATGCAGGCTGAAACCGTGATCCGTCTGTCGACCGTCAAGAACATCATCGGCATCAAGGAAGCCACCGGCGACCTCAAGCGTGCCAAAGCCATCATCGACGGTGTCAGCAGCGATTTCCTGGTGCTCTCCGGTGACGATGCCACCGCAGTCGAGCTGATCCTGCTGGGCGGCAAGGGCAATATTTCGGTCACTGCCAACGTTGCACCGCGCGAAATGGCCGACCTGTGCATCGCCGCGCTGAATGGCGAGGCTGACAAGGCGCGCGCCATCCATGAAAAGCTGATGCCGCTCAATAAAACCCTGTTTATCGAATCCAACCCTATCCCTGTGAAATGGGCGCTGCATGAGATGGGCCTGATGCCGGAAGGCATCCGTCTGCCGCTCACCTGGCTCAGCGCCGAATGTCACGAACCGCTGCGGCAGGCCATGCGCCAGTCCGGCGTTCTGGTTTAATTGAGGAAGCATTACGCATGAAGCGATTGGCCGGACTTTCCGCACTTGCCTTGATCATCTCCAGCACCAGTGGCTGTGGATGGATCTGGGGCCCGGAAGGTTATTTCCGTGACCGTGGTAGCGATTACCTGCAAGCGCAACAGACTGCACCGATGCAACTGCCGCCGGATATCAGCACCTCCAAGCGTCTGGATCCGCTGTTGCCGATCCCGCGTAACGTAGCGGACGACACCGCCAAGGGCGAATACATCGTGCCTCGGCCGCAGCCGTTGTCGGCCATTGCCGATGCCAGCGCCTACTCCCTGCAGAAGAGCGGTGACTCGCACTGGATCCTGGCACAGAATCCGCCGGCCGAAGCCTGGCCAGTGGCCGTGCAGTTCTTCCAGGACAACGGTTTCCGTCTGGACGAGCAGCGCCCGCAGACCGGCGAGTTCACCACGACCTGGCAACACTCTGACGAACTGTCCGCCGCCATGGCCAAGCGCCTGAGCGCAGCCGGTGTCGGCACCGACAGCGAAATCCGTGCCCGTGTGCGTATCGAACCGGGCGTGCAACGCAACACCAGTGAAGTCTACGTGGTCACCGCCGAGCGTCCTGCCGGCAGCACCGCCGACGTCGCCTTCACCAACCGTTCGGTCAATACTGGCCTGGACGCGGCACTGGTCGACGACATGCTCGCGAGCATGAGCCGCATCTCGGAGAAGGGCGGTTCGGTCTCCATGCTGGCCTCCCGTGACTTCGACACGCCAAGCCGTGTCAGCCTGAGCGTTGATGGCAGCGGCAACCCTGTCCTGAACGTCGGTTCGGACCTGGACCGTGCCTGGTCGAGCGTCGGTCGTGCGTTGGAACAGGGCGAATGGCGCGTTGAAGACATCAACCGCAGCCTGGGCCTGTACTACATCAACCTGGCGGAAAAAGCCGAGAAGAAGGACGACAAGCCAGGTTTCTTCAGTGGTCTGTTCGGCAGCAAGCCAGACAAGGAACAGCTTGAAGCCCGTGCCGAGCGTTATCAGGTTCGCCTGAGCAAGGTGGGCGACAGTGTTCAGGTCACCGTCGAGAAAAACATCAATACTGTGGCGCCTGCTGATGTAGCGCGCAAAGTGTTGAGCGTGATTCAGGACAACCTGGGCTGATCACATGCGTTTTGCCGTTCTCGGCAGCGGTAGCCAAGGGAACGGCACGCTGATAGCCAGTGCTGATACGTACGTGCTGGTGGATTGTGGTTTCTCCCTGCGGGAAACCGAAAAACGCCTGCTGCGCCTGGGTGTGAACCCTGCGCAGCTGAGCGCGATACTCGTGACCCACGAACATGCCGACCACGTGCATGGCGTGGGTTTGCTGTCTCGGCGCTACAATCTGCCTGTCTACCTCAGTCGCGGGACCTTGCGCGGGATGCGCAAGCCGATTGAACCCGCGGGCTTCCTGGCGGATGGCGAACAACTGCAAGTCGGCGACTTGAGCATCGGTGTCATTGCCGTGGCCCATGATGCGCAGGAACCGACGCAATACGTGTTCAGCGACGGTCAGCGACGCTTCGGCCTGTTGACCGACCTGGGCTCGTACTGCAACAAGGTGCTGGACGGCTATCGGGATCTCGATGCGTTGATGATCGAGGCCAACCACTGCCGTGACATGCTGGCTCGCGGTCACTACCCGTACTTTCTGAAGCAGCGGGTAGGCGGCGAACTGGGACATTTGAACAACCATCAGGCGGCATTTCTGGTGGCCGAGTTGGGCTGGAAAGACCTGCAACACCTGGTCCTGGCCCACCTGAGCAGCAAGAACAACTTGCCGCAGCTGGCCCGGCAATGTTTTGTCGACACCCTTGGGTGCGACCCGGACTGGCTGCAACTGGCCGATCAAGATTCAGGGCTCGACTGGCGACACATCGCCTAGCCCATCTACTTACCAAGCGGAGCCCATCATGGAAAAACGTGAAGAACTCTACCGCGGCAAAGCCAAGTCGGTTTACAAGACCGACGACGCTAACCGTTTGATCCTGCTGTTTCGCAACGACACTTCGGCGTTCGACGGCAAGCGCATCGAGCAGCTCGACCGCAAAGGCATGGTGAACAACAAGTTCAACGCCTTCATCATGCAGAAACTCGAAGCAGCCGGCGTGCCGACCCAGTTCGACAAACTGCTGAGCGACAACGAGTGCCTGGTCAAGAAGCTGGACATGATCCCGGTCGAGTGCGTCGTGCGTAACTACGCCGCTGGCAGCCTGGTCAAGCGCCTGGGCGTGGAAGAGGGCATGAAGCTCAACCCTTACACCTTCGAACTGTTCCTGAAGGACGACGCCAAGGGCGACCCGTTCATCAACGAATCCCACGTCGTGGCGTTCGGTTGGGGGACGGCTGAGCAACTGGTTCGGATGAAAGAACTGTCGCTCAAGGTCAACGAAGTGCTGAGCAAGTTGTTCGACGACGCAGGTCTGCTGCTGGTCGACTTCAAACTCGAATTCGGCGTGTTCCACGACGGCACCATCGTCCTGGGCGACGAATTCAGCCCGGACGGCTGCCGTCTGTGGGACAAGGCGACCGGCAAGAAAATGGACAAGGACCGCTTCCGTCAGGGCCTCGGTGACGTCATCGAAGCCTACGAAGAAGTCGCCAATCGTCTGGGTGTACCGCTTTAATCGACGCAAGCATCTGATAGCACGGAAAAATTTCGCTTAGGGGGTTCGCTTCCGGCGAAAGTGTTGTTATGATGCGCGCCGTTGGAGAGATGCCAGAGTGGCCGAATGGGACGGATTCGAAATCCGTTGTACCTTCACCGGTACCTAGGGTTCGAATCCCTATCTCTCCGCCATACCTTTACGAAAAAGCCCTGATTATTCAGGGCTTTTTCGTTTCTGCGTTTCTGAAAAAAATCTCGGCCCATTACCCTGGATGGCGCAGTGTTTTTCGATCAAAGGCGGATGTCTGTTGTCGCCGACACCAAATTGATCCAGTCACCGAGATGCCACTGACCCTGTCCTATTTTTACGAATTCTGCAGTCTCCCCTCCAGGCATCCGAGACGGGAAGGAATAGTGATGAGTTTCATGGCAGGTGGAAAATCCATGGGATCGGTTTCGCCATTGATTTGAATCAATAAAACGCCAAGGACTGTGTTGTAAACAGCGCATCAACCTTGTGGGGATGCAGTTTGATGAACGATTCCAGCCAGACAACCCGAATTATCTGCAACGACCTTGAACTAGCCGATCAATTGCGCCAATTGCTGGTTCATATAGCACCGGATTGCGAAGTGCTGAGCGCTCCGAGTCATTGCAGTGCCGTGCCGTTTTGCCGCTGGCTCGGTGAGGCGCAATTGGCGTCAGCCGGGCTGGTTCAGGCTGCTTTGTTGGATGCGACCGAGGTTTTGGAGCAGACTCGACACGCCTTCAAATCTCGCGAACTGGGGCTGCTACGGCGGCGCCTGGTTGCATTGCTGGATAAATTGTCAGACAGTACAGAATGATGTAAATATGCCATTAGTAGGTTCCGCCTAATGCGGGAACCGGCTTTGCCGTGCAGGACAATGGGCCTGAAAGACGAAGCGCCGTGACACCCGTTCTTGACCAGAACTCGGTGTCGCGGCGTTTTTTTTTGTTAACAGAAAGGAATCTTTACAACACAGGGGTCTGCGAATGAAGGTGACAAAAGATCTGGAGGAGTTGCTCAGGCGTATCCGTCTCGATCACGAAGAAGTTGTCGAACGCTTTCGCTTTCTCGACTGGAGTGCCGAAGATGCCGAGCGACTCGGTGCAGCAGCTCAGCACATGGCCCCGGCTCAGCAGGCTTTCGTCGATCATTTGTACCGTCACCTGGCGAACTTCTCCACGCCGTCTGCGTTACTTCGTGCGCCGGAGGTCACCGCACGTTTGAAGCTCAGCCAGGTCGAGTATTACCAGTGTTTGTGGGGCGGGCCCTACGATGACACCTACGTCAACGGCCGTCTGCGCATCGGCGTGATTCACCAACAAGTCGGCCTGGAGTTGAAGTGGTACCTCGGTAGCTACCGTCTTTACCTGGACGACATGCTTAAAAGCGTGTTCGGCGACAGTCAAAACGCCACGCTCTATTCGAGTCTGTTGAAGGCGGTGTTCTTCGACATGACCTTGGCCATCGACACCTACAGCGCGGCTCAGCACAAGGCTCTGGAGGATAGTGAGGCTCGCTTCGCCCGTGCGCTGCGCGGTGCCAACGACGGAATCTGGGATTGGCATGTCGATCAGGATCGGCTGTACGTTTCAGAGCGCTGGGCCAGCATGCTCGACCTCAGCCGCGACAGCATCGGCGAGAGCAGTGCCAGTTGGTTCGGTCGCGTGCATCCGGACGACCTGCCGGAGTTTCGCCAGGCCATCGATGCCCACATACAAGGGCAGACACCTTCTCTCCATCACGAGTACCGCATCCGCCAAAACAACGGTGGCTATATTTGGGTACTGGTGCGAGGGGTCGCCGAAGTCACGACAGCAGGCCAGCTACGCATGGCTGGCTCACAGTCGGATATCAGTGCACGCAAGGACGCCGAGCAGCGGCTCAATCATGCCGCCCACCATGATCCGCTGACCGGCCTTGCCAACCGTATGCGCCTTGACGAGCAAATGCAGAAAACCTTCATGACGCGGCGCAAGGGAGGTGCTCACGAGGCGCTGCTGTTCATCGACCTCGACCGCTTCAAGTTGATCAACGATAGCCTCGGTCACAACGTCGGTGATCGTGTGCTGGTAGAAGTGGCACAGCGCTTGAGAGACGCTCTGCGCCCCAGCGATCAGCTATTCCGCTTCGGCGGAGATGAATTCATCGTATTGCTTCATGAACTCTCCTGCGAACGCGACGCCGAGCAAATATCCCAACGCATTCTCGACAACCTGCATCAGCCGCTGCACATGGACGGTCGTGTCCTGGTGGTCAGCGCCAGTATCGGCATCGCCCCATTGCACGATCACGGCAAAGCGCTGGATGTCTTGCAGGCCGCCGACCTTGCCCTCTACAGAGCCAAGTCTGCCGGCAAGGCGCGGTTCGCCCACTACAGCGAAGCGTTGCAAGACACCGCACAGCACCATCTGGAACTGGAGTCCGCCCTGGGCCAGGCGCTGCAACACAATGAATTCGAACTGCACTACCAGCCGATCTATCGTCTTGAGCAGGGGGCGCCCCTCATGTCCGGGGTCGAAGCGCTGGTGCGGTGGCGTCATGGCGAACGCTTGATCTCGCCACTGGAGTTCATCCCGGCGCTGGAAGAGTCGGGGGAAATCATCCGCGTCGGCGAATGGGTATTGCGCCAGGCCTGCCAACAGACCCGCCTGTGGCAACTGGCCGGACATGGCCATCTGCGCTGTTCGGTGAACATTTCCAGCCTTCAGTTGCAACAGGCCGACTTCATCCTCCGGGTGATCGACATCCTGCGTGAAAGCGGCCTGCCACCGGCCAGCCTGATCCTGGAGATTACTGAAAGCCAACTGATGCATGACGATCTGGACACATTGGCCTGTCTGAACGAATTGGCCAGCCTTGGCGTGTTGTTGGCGCTGGACGATTTTGGCACCGGTTACTCCTCGCTCGGTTATCTCACCCGCTTTCCACTGCACATCCTCAAGCTGGATAAAAGCTTCATCGGCGGCATCCCGTCCGACAACAAACAGAGCTCGATCAGTCAGGCGATCATCGGCCTCGGCCGTAGTCTTGGCCTGGAGGTCGTGGCCGAGGGCATCGAGAGCCCGGCACAACTCGACTTTGTGGTCAGTGAAGGCTGCCACTACGCCCAAGGCTACTGGTTTAGCCGACCACGACCTGCTGCGCAGATGCAACGGTTGTTCAGCGGGGAAGACTGTTTCGAGGGGCTTGGATGTCCATTGCTGTAAGCACGGCAGGCACCCAGCGTTATCCATCAGCTAAGGAGGCAAATAATGAAAATCAATCTTCCGGTCAGTGGTCGTGCTGTCGAGTTCAGCGTCAATGCGAACATTCTTTCAACAACCAACCCCAAGGGCGCCATCACATACGTCAATCAGGATTTCATCAACATCAGCGGTTTCAGTGAGGCCGAGTTGCTCGGCGTCAATCACAACATCGTGCGTCACCCGGATATGCCGCCAGAGGCTTTTGAACACCTTTGGCAAACCCTCAAGGCCGGACGCTCGTGGATGGGCCTTGTAAAAAATCGCTGTAAGAATGGTGATCACTACTGGGTCAGCGCCTACGTCACGCCGATGCAGCGCAATGGTGAAACAGTGGAATACCAATCGGTCCGTACGCGCCCACCGAAAGCACTGGCAGACGCCGCCGAACAACTCTATGCGCAGTTACGCCGCGGTAAAAAAACACACTGCCTGTCTCCGTCACGACTGTCCGTTGGCATGCGCCTGGCGCTTGCTGGCACTGCGCTGAATCTGCTCGGTTTTACCGTTCTAGGCTGGTTGGGCGCCCTGTCCTGGAACCATGCAGCAATCGCAGCGCCGTTATTCAGCTTGCTGATCGGCGGCATGCTGGGCTATGGCCTGCGTCCCCTCGACGTCCTTGCCCGAAAAGCCAGAAATATCGCCAGTAATCCACTAAGCCAGATGCTGTACACCGGCCGTCGCGACCAATTTGGACAGATCGATTTCACCTTGCAAATGCTCGAAGCCGAGACGCGGGCAGTGGTCGGACGCATTGCCGACTCGGCCCATCAGTTGAACAAAGAAGCCGAAGAGCTCGTCGCCGCAGTGGACAATAACAACAGCGTGACCTTACTGCAGCAAGGGGAAACTGCCCAAGTGGCCAGCGCCATAACCCAGATGGCCAGCAGTGTGCAGGAAGTGGCGCGCAACGCTCAGCTCACCGCCAGCGCGGCGAGCCTGGCCAATCAAGAAACCGACCGAGGTCGAGAACTGGTCGAGCAAACCTGCCAACACATCGATAGCCTCGCCAGCGAGGTGCAGCAGACCAGTGCGGTGATTTACCAATTGGAACAACATAGCCAGGAAATCAACCGCGTCCTCGAGGTCATCCAAAGCATCGCCGAACAGACAAACCTGCTCGCCCTCAACGCCGCTATCGAGGCCGCTCGCGCCGGCGAGGCCGGGCGCGGTTTCGCCGTGGTCGCCGACGAGGTGCGCGGGCTGGCTTCGCGCACCCAGCAATCCACCGCGCAAATCCAGGGAACCATCGATACCCTGCGGCGCTCCACGGGTGACGCCGTGGTCGCGATGCAACGCAGCCACAGCAAGGCCGAAACCAGTGTTGAACAGGCACTGTTTGCCGCCCGGGCGCTGGATGGAATCACCCAGCGAGTCGGTGAAATCAGCGACATGAGCGTGCAAATAGCCGCCGCCGTGGAAGAGCAGAGCTCGGTGGGTGACAGTATCCAGTGCAACCTGACAGGTATCAGTCAAGCCACTCAAAGCAACGTGCTTGCCAGTAACCAGAGTCGAACGACTGCTGCCCATGTCGCCCAACTGGCCGAGCGCCTTCAGTTGCTGGCGGCGCAATTCTGGGGGCGTTAACGTAATGAATGACGGGTTCGAGAAGCGCGATCCGGTTTCAAGCTGAATAGGCGGTCGTGATCAGCCCAGCGTTTCCGACCGAAGGCGCAGCCCATTCGAAAAGGTTGCCAAGCATCGGCACATTGCCATATGTATAGTGGCCATATTGGATCCTCTGGGCAGTCTTCATGAGTTACCGGTGCCCATTCTGGGTAATACCTTTCATCTTTTTGCTATCACTGCAGGTCAAGGCTGATACGCCAACATTGCGTGTGCTTGCCTGGCCTGGGTATGCCGACGGTGACATCGTTGCTGCCTTCGAAAAGCGCTATGGCGTTAAAGTCGAAGTCACCATGGTGGGCAGCGATGAAGTGCTTCGAAGCAAGATGACGGAAAACCGGGGCGGTGATTTCGATGTGATTGCTGCCAATACGGCGGAAGTCCATTACTACGCCGACCAAGGGTTACTGCAACCACTTCGCCCGGAGCGGATTGCCAATACTGTTCGCCAGCTCCCGCGGTTTCGCGATTATTCAAGAATCCCCGATGTAGTGGTCGACGGTCGCATCTACGCCGTTCCCTATGTCTGGTCGGACATGGGCCTGATCTATGATCGAAAGCAGTTCAGTCAGCCACCCGACTCGATCACCAGCATGTGGGACCCGAAGTTTCAGGGCAGTGTGCTGGCATTCAATACAAGCAACCATAATTTTTCCCTGGCCAGCCTGTCTTTGGGTGGCGATCCGTTTCGGATAAAGGCTGCCGATTTTGCCCGTGTGTCCGAGCATTTGGTTGCTCTGCGCCGCAATGTCCTGACGTTCTATTCGCTACCGGAGGAGGCTGCCGAACTTTTTCGTTCGCATAACGTGGCACTTTTGTTTGCCAACTACGGGCGTCAGCAACTCAAGCAGCTACGAGATGCGGGGATCGACGTGGGTTATGCGATCCCGCGTGAAGGCGCGCTGGCCTGGCTCGACTGCTGGGCAATCAGTCGTGGTGCGCGGGATCCGGTACTGGCCAGCGTCTGGATCAATTACATGCTCGAGCCTGAGGTCAGTCACCTCCTCACTGAACGTCAGGGGCTCCCTAATACACTGCAGGAGCCGAACGAGGGCGGCTCCACATACCGCTTGATCTGGCTGCGTCCCGTTGAGAACGACAATCGCCGCGCCGAGCTTTGGCAACGTATCGTGTCGGGCGAACGTCCGCCGTTGGAGCCGCGATGAGGTTCGGTATCGCCTTTAAACTTGGCTGCCTGATGGCTGTTTTTGGCATGTTGCCCACGGCTCTCGCGGGGTACTACATCTATAACAGCAGTCGCGAGTTACTGCTTCAGGCTGCCGAGCGCGATTTGCAAACCGCGGTTCAAGTGCTCGGGCGTAATCTTCAGGGCAGTTTGCACAATATCTCTCTGGATGCCGCTGTGTTGACTCATGGTCCGCAGGTTCGCCAGTTGGCGAATATCAACGACCCTGCGCAACGTAGTCACGTGCAGGATGACCTGGCTGCATTGTTCCGCGCGATGTTGCTGGCGCATCCTGACTACATGCAGATTCGTTTGATCAGCGCCTCCGACCATGGACTGGAATGGGTGCGCCAGGATCGGGACGGCAGTCGTATCGTCAGGGTCAGTGGTGCCGATCTGCAAGAGAAGGGGCATTTTGCCTATGTGTTCGAGGCGTTGAAGTTGGCTCCGGGCGATGTACGCATTTCGCCTATTGTCATCAATCGCGAGCAAGGCGCGCATTCCGGGCTGGGCAAACCGACGTTGCATGTTTCGACGCCTGTGGCGGACCCCGACGGAAAAGTCTTCGCACTGCTGGTCATCAATGTCGATCTCGACCAGCTGTTCAGCCAACTGCAAAGCGATTTGCCGGATGAATATCAGGTCTATCTCAGTAATCGTTGGGGCGATTTATTGATTCATCCCGATCATCGGCGGACGTTCGGTTTCGACCAGGGCCGCCGGCTGTTTCTGCAAGATGAGTTTTCTGAAGTGTCCCGGCTTCTCGATACGAGCGGCCCCAATAGCTTGATCAGTCGTAGCGTCGAACAACATCAACAAGATGGTTTGGTTGCGGCTTTTGTGCGGCTTGCCAACAACGGCAAAACCTCTGAGCCTTTTATTATTCTTGGCTTGGGGCAACTGCAGAGTC
This sequence comes from Pseudomonas sp. MIL9, assembly GCF_016887925.1. Classification (NCBI taxonomy): domain Bacteria; kingdom Pseudomonadati; phylum Pseudomonadota; class Gammaproteobacteria; order Pseudomonadales; family Pseudomonadaceae; genus Pseudomonas; species Pseudomonas sp. MIL9. The sequence goes on from NZ_JAFEHE010000003.1 coordinate 231,337, forward strand.
ATGTGCTGGCGCAAGCCTCGCGTGCCGGTGGCTATATCGCTCAAATTGCCGTGTTTTTCAGTCTGCTGGCACTGCTGGTAGCGTTCATTGTGTCCCGGGCGCTGATTCGTCCGCTGCGCAACATGACCGAAGCGGTCGAGTTGTTTTCCCGGGAACGGAAGATCAGCGAGCTGCCGCCTCGACAAGACGAGTTGGGTGTATTGGCGCGCAGTTTCCGTGCGATGAAACAGGAAATTCTCACCCAGCTCGAGGACCTCACCCACAGTCGCGCTGCGTTCGAACACCTGGCCCGCCATGATTCGCTGACTGGGCTGCCCAATCGGCGGATGTGTTTCGAACGATTGGAGCAGGCCTTGATCAGTGCACGACAGAGCGGTCAGAAAATGGCTTTGCTGTTTGTCGATCTGGATCATTTCAAGGAGGTGAATGATCAGTGGGGTCACCGCTTTGGCGACCAGGTCCTGCAGGCGGTGGCCAAGCTGCTCGGTTCAGTCAGTGAGGCCCGCGACAACGTCGCACGCTTGGGAGGAGACGAGTTCGTGATGTTCTTTGAGGATGTTCAGGATCCTCGGAAAATAGTCGCGTTACTGGAAAAACTGCATGTCTGCTTTCAGCTGCCGCTTTTGATCGATGGAAAAGGGGTGAACGTCCATGCCAGCATGGGCGTGAGCATGTTTCCACGCGACGGCAACGACATTGGGACTCTGATCCAGCATGCCGATCATGCGATGTATAAAGCAAAGAGTGCGGGCAAAAACAGGTACTCCTTTGAAGTGATGGGTGAAAACTGACAGAGAAGTGGGTGCCTGGGCAGGGTCGCTGTTTTTCTGTATGAATAAGCCATTTAGACGTCTGAAAGTTTACCGAGCCTGGTCGTTGTTATTCCCCGCATCCGTGTGATTTTTATCGATAGAAGGTCACCCGTTTCTTCGCAATATTTACTGGCTTTTGTTTGCCTTTATATCCTGGATCGCTCCTCTACTCTGTCGGCGCAGGTCAGTTTCCTGTCGTCATTAATAACCGCAAGGAGCGAGTATGTATTTTGAGATTTACAGGCAAACCCGTGGCACCGTTCTGACTGGCAAAGGCCAATGGCGCTGGCGTTTGAGGGCGGGTAATCATGAAACGATTGCCAGCGGGGAGGCTTACATCAACAAGTCGGATTGTCTGCATGCCATCGGTTTGATCAAAGGCACCTGCGAACAGACGCCGGTCAAGGAGATCTAGACGTCAAACATGAAGCTGCCCATGCAGGGCAGCTTCGTTTCAGCCGGGCGATTTAACCCCGGACTGTAAGACAAGACCGTGAAGGCCTTTATATTTAACGCAAGTAGTCAGGTGATTCTCTCTAGTCGCATAGACGCCGATTGTGGCATCTCCCTAAACTGTCGACAGTGTATGGGCGCAGGGGCAATGGATGAATCGCAACGAACTACGCAAGGCCGACATCAATCTGATGGTGGTGTTTGAAACGCTGATGATCGAACGCAATGTCACCAAGGTGGCGAAGAAGCTGTTTCTCGGCCAGCCAACCATCAGTTCGGCGCTCAACCGCTTGCGTGCGATGTTCAACGATCCGTTGTTCATTCGTGTCGGTCATCGCATGGAGCCGACCGCGCGGGCTGAAGAGATCTTTCAATACCTGTCGCCAGCGCTGGATTCGTTGTCGGTGGCGTTGAGTCTGACCCACGATTTCGACCCTGGCAGCAGCACCATGACCTTTCGGATCGGCATGTCGGACGATGTCGAGTTCGGTCTGCTGCCGTCGCTTCTACGCGCGTTGCGTCAGGAAGCGCCGAAAGTGGTGTTCGTGGTGCAGAATGTCGATGCCTGGCGAATTCCCGATTTGCTGGCGTCCGGCGATGTCACGGTCGGTATCACTCAGACGCGTGGCTTGCCGGCCAATGCCAAACGCAAGCTGCTGCGGCGCATCCAACCCTGCGTGTTGCGTGCCGATGCTTCCGATACGCCTCTGACCCTCGACGAATACTGTTCGCGTCCCCATGTGCTGGTGTCCCCCGTCGCCAACGTCAGTGGCTTCGCCGATGAGTGGCTGGCGCAAATCGGTCGCACGCGCCAAGTGGTGCTTTCGGTGCCGCAATACAGCTCCTTGCCTGCGTTGCTCGCCGGGACCGACCTGATTACCAGTCTGCCCGATTACGCCGCGCAGGCCATGGCAGCGACCGGGCAGTTGTTCAAGGAACCCTTTCCGTTCAACACCCCGACCCTGGAACTGTCCATGGTTTGGCTCAGTCATGCCGACACCGACCCCGCCGAACGCTGGTTGCGCTCGCGTCTGGAGTCGTTCATGGGCGAACGCAATACGTTGTCGCTACCGCAGTGAACAAGCCCGCTCTGTGTTATATCTACGTCCTTTGCGCCGACCTACAGGAGTAACGTCATGCCTCATCTGCACCTGGAATACACCGCCAACCTGCCCGAGCTGAACGCCGATGTGGCATTGATTCGGCTTAACAATGCGCTGGTGGCGTCCGGTCAGTTCGGTGCCGAGTTCGACATCAAGAGTCGCGCGGTGAAGGTCGAGACATTCAAGGTCGGTACTGCCATGGCCGAGCGGGCGTTCGTGCATGTGAAGCTGGCACTCTTGAGCGGGCGCTCGCCGCAGATCAAGCAGCAACTGTCCGAAAGCCTGCTCGCAGTGGTGAAAGATCTATGCGAATGGCCGGCGGGCGTTGAAGTCCAGTTATGTGTGGAAATCCTCGACATCGACCGCGAGTCCTACGCGAAGACCGCCATCGGCGTCTGAGTTTCAGGCCCCTTGCGGATCGGTGCAGGCCATGATCACTTGTTCGCGCAACCAGGCGTTGGCGCTGTCCTGATCGACCCTTTGACTCCACTGCATGTCGAGCGTGAAGCCCGGTAGACCCTGCGGCGCTTCACGGTGATTGAAGGCTGCTTCATCGGCCAGCAGTCGCTGGATGCGCCGGGGCAACGTCAGGATGAGGTCAGTGCCTGTGATCATTTTCAGTGCCGCGCTGTAGCTGTTGGCCCGCGCCACAATATGTCGTTTCCGCGCCTGCTGCGCCAGCCAGCCATCGACCATATTGGTGGTGGACGTCCATGGCGTCGGGAACACATGGCGACGCTGGACGAACGCTTGCAGGCTCAAGCGCGGTTCCACTGGCGTGGCGCAGGTGTCGAAGACGCAAACCAGATCATCTTCCAGTAGCGTGCGCGCATTCAAGTCGCCGTGGCTGCGATGAAAGTTCGGGCCGAAACCAATCACCAGATCAAGGCTGCCATCGCGCAGTGCCTCGGCCGGGATATCGGTTTCGAACTTGTGCATGTTGATCATCACCGGAAGGTCGGCGAAAGCGAAGTTCTTCAACAGACGCGGCAGGATCAACTGCTCGAAATATTCCGGTGCGCAAATGTTGAAGGTCGCCGGTTGCAAGGCTGGATTGAACGCGGGTGCCCCGGCGTGACACAGATTGATGCTTTCGAGGATCTTCAGCACATGAGGGTACATGTGGCTGGCCTTGAATGTGGGAAGCATGCCGCTACGGGTATTGATGAACAACTCGTCGGCGAACCCGGTGCGCAGTTTTTTCAGGCAATAACTGACGGTGGACTGGCTGACACACAAGGCCTCGGACACCCCGGTGACGCTGTTTTGCTCGTATACGGCGACGAACACCATGAGGTCCTGCATGTCGAGCTTTCTTAGCACGTTGCTGTTGAGCATTCCTTGCCTCTCGCGGCTCGTCGGGCGCTGCGGGTGCGCAAACCGGTGCGAGCGATCCTAGCGCAACGAACGAGTAAGGAGAACGTCCGGCAAGTATTCAACGGCCAGCGCTTACAGGTGTCGTGCGTCGGCTGGACCTTAATAAGGCAAGCATGCCTGCCCCGACCATCACTGCGCCCAGTGCTTCCAGGGGCAACGGTGACTGACGCCCCCAGAGCCAGTGAAACAGGGTAATGAACAGCGTGCTCAGATAAATGTAGGCAATGACCGAGGACGGAGCGATCACGCCAATGGCTCGATGCAATAACCAGAATGTCGCCAGGGTGGCAAACAGTGCCAGGTACATCAGCCAGTAGAAATCCGTCGTCGTCAGCAATGACATTGAACGCCAGCCGCCGCTGAACCCACAGAACGTCAACAGGAACAGCGCGCCGAACAGCATGTTCCAGAAAGTCATGGCCACGGGGCCGCGCCCCTTGAGGCTACGGGTTTTGAGTCGCTGGCTGAGGGGCGAGTAGAGCGCCATTGCCAGGCAACCGACGCCATACACCGACAGCGCGTACAGCGAAGGCAGCTCGCCGGGGCCCGTGCCTTTCATCACCAGGAGCGCGGCGCCGGAAGCGGCGATCAGCATTGGCCACAGTCGTTGTTTGAGGTTGCTGTCGGGCATGAGCATCGCCTCGAAACCCAGGGTCAGCAGCGGCACCAGGGTAAACATCGTTCCGGTGTTGACGGCCGAGGTATAACGCAGCGCCTCGAACAGCGAACCGAAATACACCGCCAGCAACAAGCCGAGTACGCAGTGGCCAAACAGCCCGCGAGCGGTCATCACGCTATCGCCCTTGAACAGCAGCAGGGGGAGAAATGCCAGTGCACAAAACAACAGGCGCAAACCGGTGAGCAGGATCGGGTCTATGGCCTGGCTGACCTGCGCCGCAGCGGAAAACGACGCGGCGATCAACACCGCCCAAAACAGCATGCCGGCATGAGCGAAAGCGAATCCGGAGGGTTTCATGATGGGCTCCGAGTCAATCAAAGTGTTGGCTGTAGTGCAGTGGATTGAAGCGCCAGACCATCAGCGCCATGACAGCGGGATGTCGCCGCGAATGGCCGTCAACAGCGGGCCCACAGCGGCCATGGAGGGGCGCAGATTGAGGGCGATGAACATGATGCCGAGCATCAGCCACAGGGCGGGACGGGTGGTTGAGCGAACGTTTTCCATAAGCGGACCTTGATTGGCAGTGGGCCGATTAGGCGCGTGCGATCTGCAGGCCGCAAATCAGAAAGTCCGGAGATGTATTTAGAAGTTAAATACTGCTAGCGGCGATGTTGTGCCAATGAGGGCGAGCGGCCTTCGATACCGACGGTCCATCGGCGCAACCGGCGAAGGTGACAGGCGATGGCGGTTGACCCTGGCCTGAACGGAACTGAATGAAAGCTGAACAATTCTCAAATAATTCGAAAGTTTCTGTCTGTCACCTGAAGCCAACCATTAATTGGCTTCTTTTTCACAAAAAATTGATGGGCGACGGCCTAAAGTTCTCGCCGTCGCGGTAAACGGAACATTTTCGCATTTGCCGAGGCCTTTCTTTTCAGGAACAACCGACCCCCATGTTGAAGATAAAAGCCGTGCGCCCTGAGTGGGTGACATTGATTGCCAGTGCCTTTTTGTTGGTCGCCTTCAATTTTGTTTTGTGGCAGCACCTGTTCGACATTACCGCGGCTGACGGCAAGGGCATCGTCATGCGAGTTGCCTTCGGGGCGATGATTCTCGCGGCCTTCAATATTATCCTGACCTTGCTGGCTTTCCGCCCTGTCCTTAAGCCGATTCTGACCCTGCTGTTCATGGTCAGTGCAGGCGTCGCTTATTTCATGAGTCAGTATGGTGTCTTGATTGACGCCGGCATGTTCCGCAATTTCGCGGAGACGAATGCCACGGAAGTGCGTGACTTACTGTCGATAAAGTTGCTGGTTTATATAGTGCTGCTGGGTGTTTTGCCCTCGGTCCTTTTGTGGAAAACCCCTATCAGCTACCGCCGCTGGCACCGCGAACTGCTCAGTAAGGTGTTGGTGAGTGTGGCGTCGGTAGCGGTTATCGGTGGTGTTGCGCTGGTCAACTATCAAGGCCTGTCGTCGTTGTTTCGCAATCACCATGAGTTGCGCCTGATGATGGTGCCGAGCAACTACATCGGTGCTTCGTTCGGTTACTTGCGTGAGCAGGTCGTGTCCGCCCATCAACCCTTTGTCAAAATCGGTGAAGATGCCCAGCGAAATCCGGCCTGGCAAACCCACAACCGTAAATCCCTGACGGTTCTGGTGGTGGGTGAAAGTGCCCGGGCGGAGAACTTCGGCATTCTTGGTTACAACCGCGACACGACCCCCAAGCTTAATAAAGAAGCGGGTTTGATCGCATTTACCAATGTGCATTCCTGCGGGACTGAAACCGCAGTCTCGGTGCCTTGCATGTTCTCCAACCTGGGGCGCAATCATTACAGCGCCAGCAAGGCGAAGAATGAAGAAGGCCTGCTGGACGTACTCAAGCGTGCGGGGCTGGATGTGATCTGGCGCGACAACCAGTCCGGTTGTAAAGGTACTTGCGATCGGGTCACGCTCGATGATGTCAGTAACCTGAAGGACCCGGTGTTGTGCGCCAACAGCGAATGCCGAGATGAAATCCTGCTCCAAGGTTTGCAGCACTTCATCGATACCTTGAGCAAAGACACTGTATTGGTCCTGCACCAGATGGGCAGCCACGGTCCGGAATACTTCAAGCGTTACCCGAAAGAGTTCGAACGCTTCACGCCCGTCTGTGAAAGCAATGCACTGGACAACTGCAGCCGTGAAAGTATCGTCAATGGCTATGACAACACGCTGGTGTATACCGACCATGTGTTGTCGACCTTGATCGATCTGCTGCGCAGCAATCAGCAAAAAGTCGATACCGCAATGCTCTATTTGTCGGATCACGGCGAATCCCTGGGGGAATACAATTTGTTTCTCCACGGCACGCCTTACATGTTGGCGCCGGAACAACAGAAGCATGTTGCGATGCTGGCCTGGTTTTCCGATAGCTATCAGAAGTCGTTCTCGGTAGACACCGGTTGCCTGCAACAGGGGCGTGAAAAACCCCTGAGCCAGGACAACCTGTTCCATTCGATGTTGGGTCTGCTGCAGGTCAACAGCAAGACCTATGACCAGGGTCTGGATATGTTTGCCGGATGCCGTGGTGCGGTGAAAGACGGTGTGTTGGCCAAAAAGTAACTGGATCTTTTTTTCATACGGCGACCGCTAAAACTACGATCAAGAGTCATTGCACATGTCCGCTCAGTCCCCATCCGCCATCGAACTCGAGTTCGCCCGGCGCTACGATCAGGAGCACGCCCGCGTCTGTCTGCAGCCGCGGGCGCAGGGCTTGGTCGAGCGTCTGGCGTTCTGGCGTGAAGAGCGACTGGTACGCAATGCGCTCAAGGTCGCTGGCGAGCCAGGCCTGATCCTCGACGTGGCATGTGGCGTCGGGCGCTTCTGGAAAGTGCTGGCCGAGCATGGGAATCGGGTGATCCTTGCCTCCGATCCGTCCCAGGACATTCTCGATCATGCCCGGACCCACCATCCGCAGGGTCTGTTGAAACGGATAAGGACCTTTCAAAGCTCAGCGTTCAACATCGGCTTGTCGGAAAATGCGGTCGACTGCATTTGTTGCATGCATCTGTTTCAGCACATTGCCTGCTCCGAGCATCGTTTGGCGCTGCTGCGCGAGTGTCATCGGGTCGGTCGCGATACCGTGATTGTCGCCGTACGGGTCAGCGGGCGGTTCAAGGGGCGCCGTACGGACGAGGAGGGGCATGCAGCCTGTCCGCTGGTCAGCAAGGCCGAAGTGGAAGCCGAGTTCAAGCAGGCGGGTTTCTGCGTACTCAGCCATCAGGACTTCCTGCCAGGCTTCGCGCCGATGCGGGTTTATGTACTGCGCAAGGCCGGCTAACCCCTCGCTGTCGGACTATTCTTTCTATCCGTCAGGTGTTTTCGCTAATGCTCTTGTTCAGTGGATGCGCGGAAATCGCCGGGGGCGATATATACTGCGCGCCATTCTTCAAGGGAGAGCCGTGTGGCCATCGATATTCACTGGATTCGCGACAACGATAGCCTCGGTCGGTTTTGTACCGAGTGGCAGCAGTTGCCCTACGTTGCCCTCGACACCGAATTCATGCGGGTCGACACCTTCTATCCCATCGCGGGCCTGTTGCAGGTGGGCGATGGCGTACGCGCTTACCTGATCGATCCGCTGACCATCGACAACTGGCAGCCCTTGGCCGCACTGCTGGAGAACCCGGCGGTGGTCAAGGTCGTCCATGCCTGCAGCGAAGACCTCGAGGTCCTGCTGCGCCTGACGGGCAGCCTGCCGGCGCCATTGTTCGATACCCAGCTGGCTGCCGCTTACCTGAACCTGGGCTTCTCCATGGGGTATTCGCGTCTGGTGCAGGAAGTGCTCGGTATCGACCTGCCCAAGGGCGAGACCCGTTCCGACTGGTTGCAACGTCCGCTTTCCGAAACCCAGATCAGCTACGCCGCCGAAGATGCCGTGCACCTGGCCGAAGTGTTCGTGAAGCTTCGGCCGAAGCTTTCCGACGACAAATACGCCTGGGTCCTGGAAGACGGTGCCGAACTGGTGGCCAACCTGCGCCGCGAGATCGACCCGTACGAGGTCTATCGCGACGCCAAGCTGGCCTGGAAACTGTCCCGCGCCCAACTTGCCGTACTGCGCGAGCTCTGCGCCTGGCGTGAGAAAGAAGCCCGCGCCCGTGACCTGCCGCGCAACCGGATCATCCGCGAGCATTCGCTGTGGCCACTGGCCAGGACGCAGCCGGACAACCTCGGCGCGTTGGCGAAAATCGAAGACATGCACCCGCGTACCGTGCGTCAGGACGGCGAATTTCTGCTTGATCTGATCAAGCGCTCTGGCAGTGTGTCGCCGGATCAATGGCCGCCCGCCGTGCCGGAGCCCTTGCCGGTGGACGCCGCCGCGTTGCTCAAGCAAATGAAAGCCATCGGCCAGGCCGAGGGCGAGCGCCTGAACATCGCGCCGGAACTGATGCTGCGCAAGAAAACCCTGGAAGCGCTGCTCAAAAGCGGCTTCCCCAATGGTCCCTACCAATTGCCTGATTCGTTGCGTGGCTGGCGCCGCGAATTGATGGGCCAGGCACTGCTCGACAGCCTGGCCACCGCCGGAGAACAGCCTTGAAACGTATTTGCTCCATCTACCGCAGTTCGAAAAGAAACGAAATGTACCTGTATGTGCTCAAGAGCGATGCTCTGGAGCGTGTGCCCGAGCCCTTGATGATTGCCTTTGGCAAGCCCATCCACGCCTTCGACCTGGTGCTGAGCCCGGAGCGCAAACTGTCGCGCGAAGACATCACCGTTGTGCTGGAAAACCTCGAAAAACAAGGCTATCACCTGCAAATGCCGCCGGCCGAGGATGAGTACATCGAGCACTTGCCGGAAGAGTTGCTGCGCCGCAACGACCCTATGTAATCGGCGGACAGGCTCTGTTCAGAGCCTTTGTGACCCATTGGAATGATTTTGGCGATGGCCATGCTGACGGAGCGAAACGCTGTCGGCGGTCGTCTGCAGCGTTTTTTTGAAAGGTTGAAGCATGCGCGTTCTGATTGCTGAACACGACCACCCTGTGTACGCCCAACTGTTGCGTGAAGCAGCGCCCGACCTGGAAGTGCTGACCAGCGGTGATTCCGCCGAGCTGGCCCGCCAGGCGGCCGACTGTCCGGTCTGGCTCGGACAGCCCGACCTGCTGGCGACGCTGCTGCGTCAAGGCCATCAGCCGCAATGGCTGCAATCGACCTGGGCCGGCATCACGCCGCTATTGGTCGACGGTTTGCCAAGGCACTATCGCCTGACACGTGCAGTGGGGATTTTTGGTCAGGTCATGGCTGAATACGTACTCACCTACATGCTTGGGCACGAACGGGAAGTGCTGGCGCGGTTGGTCAGCCAGGTCGAGCGCAAGTGGGACAGTCGCCATGGGCAAAGCCTGGCGGGACGCAAGGTGTTGATTGTCGGCACCGGTGACATCGGCCAGACCGTGGCGCAGTTTCTTCAACCCTTTGGCGTCGAACTGTACGGTATCGCCAGTTCGGCCCGCGAGCAGGCCCCGTTTATCGAGGTCGGTTCGCTCGACGATTTGCCGCGTCTGGTCGGTGAAGTCGATTACGTGATCAACCTGCTGCCCAATACACCGAATACCCACGATATTTACAACGCCGCGTTGTTCAAACAGTTCAAGCCGACCGGTTTGTTCATCAACGTCGGGCGCGGTGTGGCAGTGGTCGATGCGGACCTGGTGGAAGCCTTGAAAGAAGGGCACCTGGTGGGCGCCGTGATCGACGTCTGCCGTCAGGAACCATTGCCGCAACGTCATCCTTTCTGGACGGCCTGGGGCTTGCTGCTGACCGGTCACAGCTCGGCACCGACCTCGCCATCGTTGATGGTGAAGCTGTTTGTCGAGAACCTGCGGGCTTATCAGGCCGGTGAGGCGTTACGCGGGGAAGTGGATTTCAATCGCGGGTATTGAGTCCACCGCGGACTTGAATATTGGGCAAAACCTGTGGGAGCAAGCTCGCTCCCACTAGGCGTTTCGCTATTGCTTAGAGGGTGAAATCACCTTCAGCCGCCAGCTCGCTCAACGGACGACGCGGGCTCGGCTCTTCACGGGCTTGCAGGTAGTCGGCCAGTGTCGACTTGTCGCCCAGTTTGCCGATCGCCACGGCGGCGTGCAGGGCGTAGCCTTCAGGAATCTTCAACTCTTTGCGCGTCAGCGCTTGATCGAAGCCGGCCATGCCGTGGGTATGCCAGCCGCTGATGCTTGCCTGCAGCGCCAGATGACCCCAGGCCGCACCGGTGTCAAAGGTGTGCCACAGGGCCGGGGTTTCTTCGGTGGCGCCGGGCACGGCGAAGGTGGTTTTCGATACCACGATCACCAGGGCCGAGGCATGTTGCGCCCAACTGCGGTTGAATTCGTTCAGCAGACCCAGATAACGCTCCCAGTTCGGCGTATCCCGACGCGCGTAGAGAAAGCGCCAAGGCTGCGAGTTGTACGCCGACGGTGCCCAGCGCGCGGCTTCGAAAAAGCTCAGCAGCGTTTCTTCGGGAATGGCTTCGCCGGTGAAGGCGCGCGGCGACCAGCGATGGGTGAATTGAGGGTGGATGGCATAGTCGGCAACGCGTGGGTTGGCACTCATCAACAGATTCCTTGCTAGGTTTTAAAGTGTGGGGCGAGGCAAAACCCTACTTGGCGGCGCAAAAACTGACAAGCGCGTTCTACCGACAGTCGCCAACGCTTGGCCGACGGGCCTTGCGGCACTAGACTGGCGGCCTTTTCACCACCTGATGTTGATGCTTGAGCCATGGCCGCCAAAGTTGAACCGTTCTGGATACGCAAAACCCTCGATCAACTGGATCACGAGGAATGGGAATCGCTGTGCGACGGCTGCGGCCTGTGCTGCCTGCAAAAGCTCGAGGATGAAGACGACAACAGCGTCTATTACACGCGCATCGCCTGCAAACTGCTGGACCTGAAAACCTGCCAGTGCACTGACTATCCCAACCGCCGTGACTTCGTGCCGGACTGCATCCAGCTCACGCCGGGCAAGGCGGACGAGTTCAAATGGCTGCCGCCGACCTGCGGTTATCGGCTGGTCAGCGAAGGCAAGGACCTGCCGCTGTGGCATCACCTGGTGTGCGGGGATCGTGACGCGGTGCATCACGAACGCATTTCCCAGTCCGGGCGCATGCTTGCCGAAGGCAGCGTGGCCGAAGAGGATTGGGAAGATCACCTGATTTTCCGTGCCGGTTGATCGTGGCGAGGGAGCTTGCTCCCGCTTGAGTGCGTAGCGCTCATAACCTGGGCAGTGATAACAAAAAAACGGGGCTGTTTTGCAGCCCGGCGCGAGCAAGCTCGCTCGCCACACTGGGAGTCTGTATGGCTGTGCGATGGCGGCGGGCGTTGATCATTGGGTTACTGACCCTGAGCTCGCCAGCGTGGGCGGCAGGCAAGAAAGTCGATCTGGATTACCACGTGCGCCTGTTGCCCCAGAGTGATCAGGCCGAGGTGAGACTGACCCTGGCCCAGGGCTCGGCGGTTCGCAGTCTGGATTTCGATCTCGGCGACGGCAGCCTTTACAGCGATTTCAAGGCCGATGGCCAATGGCAGCTGACGCCGGGCAAGCAAGCCCGTGGCGTTTGGCGCCCCGCGGCCGACAAGGCCAGCCTGACCTATCGCGTACGCATCAGCCACGGGCGCAAGAACGGCAGTTTTGATACGCGCATGACCCCGTCCTGGGCGCTGATGCGCGGCGACGACCTGGTGCCCGCCGCCAAACTCGATCAACAGGATGGCATCGAGCTGATTTCACGCCTCGAGTTCGAGTTGCCCAGCGGTTGGAAAAGCGTTGAAACCGCCTGGCCACGGATCGGCAAGAACAAGTTCCGCATCGACAATGTTTCCCGACTGTTCGACCGGCCTACCGGCTGGATGCTTGCCGGGCACCTCGGCAGCCGTCGCACTCGACTCGGGGAAACCGAAGTCACCGTGGCCTCACCCCGAGGCCAGGGCATGCGCCGCATGGATGTGCTGACGTTGCTGACGTTTGTCTGGCCGCAAGTGCAAGCCGTGTACCCACGTCATCCCACCAAACTGCTGATTGTCGGCGCCAACGATCCGATGTGGCGCGGTGGCTCGGCGGCGCACGAGTCGATCTACCTGAACAGCCGTTTGCCATTGGTCAGCGAGAGTGGCTCCAGTACCTTGGTGCGTGAATTGGCCCAGGTGTTCGGACGGATCAACGATACGCAGCGCAGTGACTGGATCGGCGAAGGGTTTGCCGAGTACTACGCCATCGAACTGGTACGCCGTGCCGGTGGTATGAGTGACGAGCGTTATCAGAGCCTGCAGGAGCGGTTGAGCAAGGGCAGTCAGAACGTCACGACCTTGCGTGGTGAGCAGGTCAGCCCGGCGCAGGTTTCAAAAGCGGTGGTGTTGATGCAGGAACTGGATCGCGAAATTCGCCTGAAGACGCGCAACAAGCGTTCGCTGGATGACGTATTGCGCGGTGCGATGCGCTTGGAGAGCGTTGACACCAAGGCGTTCGTGCAGCTCAGCGAGAGCGTGCTTGGCGAGTCTTCCAACGTGTTGGATACCGCGCTGATCCAGTAAATCCGCCCTCGCTGGCAAGCCAGCTACAGCGGATTCTTGTCAGTCACACCCGTTGTGAGCGAAACCGATCAACTGTGGGAGCTGGCTTGCCACTGAAGAGGCCATGAGCCTCACCGCCAATCTCGGATCAAACCCCGGTTTTCGGCGACTTCAACGAGTCATTCCCGGTCACGGTCGCCGCTTCGGCATTGGCCTTCAGCCGACTCAAGTCCTCACCGGCACGCTGAATCTTCGCTCGCACGTTGTCCATGTCCTGGCGGCTTTTTTCCAGCAGGCTTTTCGCCGAGCTGTGGCCAGTGATGCCGCGAGCCAGGGCAACGCCGCCGATCGCCACTTGAATCAAACCGAAGATGCCGCCGCGACGCAGGCCCTTGCCCACCATCACCACGCCACCGGCCAGGGAACCGATGCGCTCCCAACCCTGCACATTCTGTTCGGTGTGCGTCTGGAACGGGGTGGATTCGATACGCTCAACGCGTTTGAGTTCGCTCATGATCTGTCTCCAGGCAGGATCGGGAATGGATAGTTAAGCTGACTGCCGGGGCGGTCAGCTCGTTCCATCGGATGTGCGGCGATTCAGCGGAATTTCGGCCCCGAACGGGTGTTGAGCCCCTTGGCCATGCGGTCGTAAAGCACAACGTTGACCGTAGCGGCCAGGTTCATGCAACCGGTGGTCGGGATGTAGACCACGTCTTCGCACCAGTCGCGAATCTCTTTATCCAGCGAGCCGTCTTCCGGACCGAAGATGTACAGCGCGCGGTCCGGGTGCGTGTATTCCGGCAGCGGGCGAGCGCCTTCCACCAGCTCCACGGCAACGGGAACACAATTGAGGGGCAGGATTTTTTTCAGGTCGTCGATGCCGATCAGCGGGATGTCGTAGTGCACGCGCTTGGTGTCGGTGACGAAATCGGCGGCGCGCTCATAGCGCTTGCCGGTGTAGAACACCGACGCCACGCCGTAGCAGCCAGCGGCGCGCATCACCGAACCGACGTTCTCCGGTGATTTGGGGTTATACAAACCAATGCAGCTGTACCGTTTGTCTGCCACGAGCGAAGCGCCTTTCAGGAAAAAAGCGCGATTATACGGGGTTTGCGGGCGGGCCGCTGATTCGGCGACAGGCTCACTGTGTCGCCGGCGTCAGCGCCTTGATCCTGTCCATCATGGCATTCCCGGCCTTGTCGATCTGGTCGTTTTCCGGGGTTTTGCTGGCGGACCCGTCGGTATCGACGCCGGCCAGGATTTCGGCAAGATTGTTGAAGTGACCGGTTTTCTTCTCGGTGTCTGCGGAATCCTTGCTGCCATTGGCATACTGATTCAATGCGTCTGCCAACGTCATGTGCTGAGACAGCCACTGCGGTGTGTTTTTCTCTTCTGGACTCATGTTTTCGAGGAAGTTCAACGCCGCCTTGGCCCGACCGACCGGGTCATTGGCGAAAGGGTCTTTCCAGTTTTTCTTCTGATCATCGGGGCCGCTGTAGTGGCCAGACGCCAGTCGAGCCTGCTGTTGCATCAGCCCTCTGGCCGTATCCTGTTCGTCCTTCGAAAACAGTCCGCCTTCATTCGTCGCGACGGCATTGAGTGAACGACGATCCAGGTCACCCATCAGCGCATTGCGGTCTTCGACGCTGCCGCTGTAGGGCTTGTCGCCGGCATTCATTTGCGCGTATTTCTGATCCATGCGTTTGCGCGCATCGGTGGCCACTTCTTCGAATGTCTTGCCCGCTGAGCTGGAAACCGCGCCCGGTCGGGTGACACCCAGCACCAGGGCATCAGCGTTCATGCCAGCACGCACCGGAAAAAACGGTGCATTGTTGGCAATCGAGCCGCTGTAATCGGCGGCTGTTTTAGAGAGGCTCAGCGAGTCTTCATTCCTTGTTTTGCTGGCCGTCTGCTCGCTGTCACGGGCGATGGATCTGGCCTTCGCCTCGGACGTGTTGTTGTAGGCCACGATAGCGGCGCTGTTGAAGGTAGAAGTGACGTTCATAAAACGGGCCTGTCCATGTATGACGCGGTTCAGAGGCAACGTGAGCGTTCAGGGGCTTTGTTGGCGCTCAATGTATTGAACCTGATACATGGCAAGAACAGTGCCATCATGGGGTGGTGGCCATGTGATGGGCGCTTTGTAATGGTCTGGACACATTGCAGCTTGGGAAGGGGCGGGAAGTTTTTTGCCGTTAGCGGCAGGTTGTCGCCGGCTGCCGTCAGGTTTTGCCGGGTTATTGACACGATCCCTGCAGGAGCGAGCAATCTCGCTCCTGCAGGTGGTTTTCAGTCTTCTTTTTTCATCAGGCCCGCCAAAGCGGCAAACGGGTTATGGGTGGCCTTGGCGATTTTCGGCGTGCTCAGCGAGCCTTCGTCGAAATACTGCTGGTCGGTGTAGCGCGAATGTTCGTTGTCGTGGCAATACAGGCACAACAATTCCCAGTTCGAACCATCCTGAGGGTTGTTGTCGTGGTTATGGTCACGGTGGTGCACGGTCAGTTCGCTCAAGCGCTTGCCGGAGAACTCACGGGCGCAGCGGCCGCATACGTGCGGGTACATCTTCAGGGCCTTGTCGCGGTAACCCATTTCCTTGTCGCGCTGGTTGTCGGCGAGGATGCGATCCAGCTTCGAGGTATTGGTCGGGGTGGACGAACTCATGGGTTCACCTTTGTAAAAGACTAATGACGGTTATGACGTAAGTTTAGCTTAGCCCTTGAGCTTCTCGGCAATCCAGATGGTGTGCCGGGTGCCCTTGTTGCCATGGGCGAAGACTTGCACTTCCTCGGCCTTGAAACCGGCCTTTTTCAGCTTGTCGGAAAATTGCCGGTCGGCGCTGGCCGACCAGACCGCCAGCACGCCCTTGGGCCGCAGGGCCTTGGCGCAGGCGCTCAAGCCGCCAGCGGAGTACAGCCAGCTGTTGGCCCTCTGGGTCAGGCCTTCGGGGCCGTTGTCGACATCGAGCATGATCGCATCGAAGCCCTGCGGCTCGGCTTGCAGCACTTTGGCCACGTCTTCCATGCGGATGACCGTGCGCGGGTCGAGCAGCGGGTTGCCGGACTTTTCGCCCAACGGCCCGCGATTCCACTCGACCACGCCGGGCACCAGTTCCGCGACCACCACTTCGGCGGTCTTGCCCAGATGCTTGAGCGCCGAGGCCAGGGTAAAACCCATGCCCAGGCCGCCGATCAGCACCCGTGAATTCGGGCGGCCGGCGACCTTGCGGCAGGGGATTTCGGCCAGCGCATCCTCGGAGCCGTGCATGCGCGTGTTCATCAGTTGCCCGCCGTCACCCCCCTGGATCTTGATGACGAAATCCTCGCCGTACTCGAACAGGCACAGGGCTCCGCCATTTTCAGGGATTGGCGCGGTGTCGAGCAGTACGAAACGTTTCATGGGGTTCTCTTGAGAAGAATTGGCAAGACGGGGAGGGCAAACGCGCGCAGTTGGGAGTAGCCTGCACATGACAACAAGGCCAACGGAGCCATTGATGAAGCGCACCATTCTAACGGTCATTGCCCTGGCCGCGCTCTCGATTACTGCAGTGCAGGCCCAACAGCAGCAAACCACGCCCGTCACTCCCGCGCCGCTGCCCGGCTCGCCTGGCACCGCGACGCCCACACCCTATCCGCAAATCAGCCCGGCGCCCATGCCGAAAGTCGGCCCCGGCAGTGGTGGTCCGCCATTGGTGCCGATCGAGATGCCCAGCCCGCCGACCAAGGACCAACCGGTGCCCGGGATTGAGCCCAACCCGCCGAAAACCAAATCGCCCGGGGGTTAGACCTGCTGTAAAAGCAGTTGCCCGTCGGCCATGCGCAAGCGTTTGGAGAGCGAAACGGCGAGGGCCCGGATGATCTTGGCGGCGATTTTTGGCGCGTCGTTGAGCATCTTTTCCAGGGAGTCCTTGCCCAGGTTGAGCAACTGACAGTTGCTCGCGGCCACACAACTGGCCGAGCGACGTTCGCCGTCAAGCACCGCCATTTCGCCGAAGGAGCGTCCGCTGCGCAGGGTTGCGATGGTCACCAGTTGTCCGTCGCCGGTGGTCTTCTGTACCGCCACTTGCCCGGTGTGGATGATGCACATGAAGCTGCCGGCATCGCCCTCATGGAAAATCTCTTCGCCCTGGGCAATGGTGCTGATGCTGAAATAGCCCGAGGCGGCGGCGAAGTCCGCTGGCAGCAATTGGTTGAACAGGCCGCAGTCCATCAGCCAGTCGCGGATTTCGTTGTTGAGCAAGGTCGGTTCTGACATGTCGTGCGGTCTTTTTGTTGTGTCTGATGGCGGCTTTTTGAGTATCCCCAATCCCTTGTGGGAGCGAGCCTGCTCGCGAAGGGGTCTGCACATTCAAGATCAATGTTGACTGATTCGACGCTTTCGCGAGCAGGCTCGCTCCCACAGGGATCTTCGTTGTATCGGGTCCGGTGTGCTGGTCTTGAGACCGGTTCGTCGGGCCAAGTTCCTCAGGCGATCCCCAAAACCTTAAACAAAAATGCGTATTCGAGTGCTGCGTCACGCAATCCCTGATACCGACCACTCATCCCGCCGTGCCCGGCGCCCAATTCGGTCTTGAGCAGCAGGGCGTTGGAGTCGGTTTTGGTCGCACGCAATTTGGCCACCCACTTGGCGGCTTCCCAGTACTGCACGCGGCTGTCGTTGTAGCCGGCAATCACCAGCGTCGCCGGATACGCTTGGGCAGAGACGTTTTCGTACGGGGCGTAGGCCTTGATCCGATCATAGACGTCCGGTTCTTCGGGGTTGCCCCATTCGTCGTATTCAGTGACGGTCAGCGGCAGGTCCGGGTCGAGCATGGTGTTGAGCACGTCGACGAACGGCACTTCGGCAATCGCCGCGCCGAACAACTCCGGTCGCTGGTTGAGCACCGCGCCGATCAGCAGGCCACCGGCACTGCCACCGCTGATCGCCAGTTGCGCGGCACTGGTAAAGCCATTGGCGATCAAGTGTTCGGCGCAGGCGATGAAGTCACTGAACGTGTTGTGTTTGTGTTCCTGCTTGCCGGCGCGATACCAGGCTTCACCCAGTTCACCGCCGCCACGCACGTGAGCGATGGCAAACGCCATGCCGCGATCAAGCAGGCTGAGGCGTGCGTGGGAGAACCACGGGTCGAGGCTTTCACCATAGGCGCCGTAGCCGTACAGATACAACGGTACCGGTTGGCCGAGCGCTTCGCGTTTGACCACCAGGCTGATCGGCACCTGCGTACCGTCTGGCGCGGTG
This sequence comes from Pseudomonas sp. MIL9, assembly GCF_016887925.1. NCBI lineage: Bacteria > Pseudomonadati > Pseudomonadota > Gammaproteobacteria > Pseudomonadales > Pseudomonadaceae > Pseudomonas > Pseudomonas sp. MIL9. The sequence goes on from NZ_JAFEHE010000003.1 coordinate 249,477, forward strand.
GCCCACAGGCGCTGGCTGACATAGGCGTCGGCGTCGAACGGGCCGAGCACCGGGGTTTGCTTGAGGACTTTTTGATCGCCCGTGTTCAGTTCCAACTGGCGGATTTGCGCCGGACGGTTCAACGCTTCGTAGCGCAGTCGAATCCGCTCGCTGACGAACTCCAGGCTGTTTTGCACATGCAGGCTGTAGGCCGCGTCCGGCAGTTGCACCCGGTAGCTCGGCAGGTCTTGCGGGTGCACTTCGATGATCGGCAAGCCGCCTTCGCGCAGGCTGAGCGTCATGGCCCCGGCGTTCAGGCTCATGCCGTCGATCATCACGGAGTCGCTATGGGGGATCAGGCTCTGCCAATCGGCTTCGTTCGGTGCCACACCACTGTCAACCGCGGTGTACAAGGCGAAGTTGATGCCGTCGCGGTTGCTGCGGATGAACCAGGTCCATTGGCCGTCGCGTGCGCCGTGATCGACGTCGTACTCGTGATCCTCGACCCGTGGCGCGATGCAGCTGAAGGCTTGCTGCGGCTGGTTGGCGTCCAGCACCCAGACTTCGCTGGTGGTCTTGCTGCCCAGGGACAGCAGCAATTGCTGTTCGGAACTCGCGCGGTAGCAATGCATGAAGAACCGGCCGTCCGGCTCATGAAACACTTCTTCGGCCGCCGTGCCGTCGAGGCGATAGCGGTACAGCTTGTGCGGACGATGGGTGTCGTCCAGCTCGCCGAAAAACAGGGTCAGGCTGTCGTTGGCCCAGGTCATGCTGCCGTCGCAGTCCTGGAACTCCAGTTCGCTGACGCGGCCGTCGGACAATTCCTTCACGAACAGCGTGTAAATCTCATCGCCCGTTGAGTCGACGCTGTAGGCCAGGCGCTGATGGTCCGGGCTGATGCTGAATGCACCCAGGGAGAAAAAGCCGCCATTGGCCAACAGGTTCGGGTCAAGCAGCAGTTGTTCCCGGCTTTCATCGAGTTGCAGGCTGTCGTCGGCCGGGCGCGGGCAGCGATAGTGGCGGGAATATTCGTCACCCGCGGTGGTGCGCGTGTAATACAGGTAAGGTCCCCACGGGGAGGGCAGGGACAGGTCGGTTTCGAGAATCCGGCCCTTGATCTCTTCGAACAGGGTTTCACGCAGCCCGGCCTGATCGGCGGTTTGCGCCTCCTGATAGCTGTTTTCAGCCTTGAGGTAGTCGAGCACTGCATCGGTATCGCGCTCTTGCAGCCAGGCATACGGGTCGGAACCTTCGGCCTTGTGGGCAACCGGAGCGTCGCAAAGGGTGGCGGATAGCGGCATGGAGGACTCTCGAACTGAATACGGAATAGGGTTTTAAACCTGTGGGAGCGAGTTTGCTCCGGGCGGCGTTCCGACGATAGCGTTCTGACAGTCAGTATGGATGCTGGATGTGCTGGCCTCATCGCGAGCAAGCTCGCTCCCACAGGTACTGTGTCCCGACCGGCTGCCATTGATGCAGCCTGAAGGACGAAAAGTCGTTATCATAAGCGCCTCTTTGCCTGCCTTGCCATGGACACCATGACCGAGAACGACTATCTGATCGCTTGGGGCCTCTACGCCTTTGCCGCTTTGGGCTGCCTGTTGGTGTGGATGCGTATCACCCGCTGGATGTGGCGTTGGCTGCGTGAGCCGCTGCGGTTGCTGGTGGCGGTGCTGCTGTTTTCCCCGACCATCATCGACCCCGTGAAGGAAAAGGTTGCCCCGGCCATCGCCATTACAGCCCTTGATCTGTTGTTCAAGGTCGGCAACAACGCGTGGCGGGCGATCTCCGATCTGTTCATGTACGGCATGATCGCGTTCGGCATTTACCTGGTGTTCGTGGCGATTCGCTTCCCGATCGAGCGCGCTTCCAATGCGCGCAAGGAAAGGGCCGCCGCCGCCAAAGCGGCCGCGCTTGCCGAGGAACCGGAAGAGGAGCGTGCCTTTGGCGGCGCTGGCGACGATCGCCATGGTCGTCCCCCTGTTCCGAGCAATCCCCAGCGTATGCGGGTTGAACCCCGTCTGTAACGTCGCCCCTGGCTTGAAGCGAGAGTCCGAGCATGTGTGAATTATTGGGCATGAGCGCCAATGTGCCGACCGATATTGTGTTCAGCTTCACCGGGTTGATGCAGCGTGGCGGCCGTACCGGGCCGCATCGCGACGGCTGGGGCATCGCCTTCTATGAAGGTCGGGGCTTGCGTTTGTTCCAGGACCCGGCGGCGAGCTGCGAGTCGGAAGTCGCGAACCTGGTTCAGCGCTACCCGATCAAGAGCGAGGTGGTGATCGGGCATATCCGCCAGGCCAACGTCGGCAAGGTCTGCCTCTCCAATACCCACCCTTTCGTACGCGAGTTGTGGGGCCGTAACTGGTGTTTCGCCCATAACGGCCAACTGGCGGACTTTAAACCCGGCGCCAGTTTCTATCGTCCGGTGGGCGATACCGACAGCGAAGCGGCGTTCTGCGATTTGCTCAACCGCGTGCGTGCGGCGTTCCCCGAGCCGGTCGAGGTCGAGGAACTGCTGCCGGACTTGGTGGCCGCGTGTGCCGAATACCGTAGTAAAGGCGTGTTCAACTGCCTGCTCAGCGACGGCGACTGGCTGTTCTGCTATTGCTCGACCAAGCTGGCGCAGATCACCCGCCGAGCCCCGTTCGGCCCGGCCCGCCTGAAGGACGTCGATGTCATCGTCGACTTTCAGGCTGAAACCACCCCCAACGACGTGGTGACGGTGATCGCCACCGAACCCTTGACCGAAAACGAAACCTGGACCCGCTACGAACCGGGCCAATGGAGCCTGTGGCGACGCGGCGAATGCGTCAGCCAGGGCAGGACCGAATAAGGATTCTTCCCCATGTTGCTCAGTTACCTACGGCTGGTGTTGTTCGCGGCGGGCCTGTTGATCGGTGTCCAGGTGCCGGGGTTCATCAATGATTACGCCAAACGGGTCGAGGCCCACCTGATCGAAGCGCAGGCCAGCTTGAGCGGTTTTCAGGGCACGGCCAATCAGTTCTTCAAAGGCGATATGCAGGCCCTGGTGGCCCATTATCGTGCCAGCGAAGACCCGATTTTCCGCAGCGACGCCGACAGCCTGAGCAACCTGCTGACCCGTCAGCTGGCGCTGGACAAGCAGTTCCAGGCGATGCAGGGCCCTTGGTACATCCGTTTCCTGCAAGTGGTACTGGCCGCCGATCCGGATATTCGCAAGGAAACCTGGAATGGTTACAGCTACCAGATCCTGTTGACGCCGGAAGCGATGATCTGGGGCATGAGCGGCGCGATGTTGCTGTCGTTCGGCCTGGAATGCCTGTTCCGACTGATTGACTGGGTGGTGCTGGGCGGCAAGCGCTTGCGCCAGAGCCGGCCGATCGAAGAGCGGGATCTGCGGGGCTTGTAAACAAGGCCGTTGTGGCGAGGGAGCGTGCCCCCTCGCCACAAGGTTTGCTAGTCCGCCAGTACGATGTAGCTTTCTCCCACCCTGCGCGCATACCCCTCCAGCACCTGCTGACACAACGCCACAATCTCCTCGACCCACTCCGCGCCCACCCGCCACGACACCACCACTTGCAGATTCGGCGGACGCTGGTCGATGGCCAGCAAGGTCAATTCCCCGCGCGCCAGTTCCTCGGCCACCAGCACGGGCGGCAACGCACCAATCCCGAAGCCATCGCGCAACAATCGGGTAATCGCCGATACCGAGTTCACACAATTGAGGCGCGGCGCCATGACGCCGTTGGCCTGCATCAGCGCGAGCACTTCCTGGTGTGGATGAGAGTTTTTCGAGTAAGTGATGATCCGTTCATTCGCCAGATCGGCGATGCCTGAATACTCACGGTTGTAGAGGGAATTGCTGGCGACGATCCAGCCCATCGGATGGCTGGCCAGTTCCAGGCTGCGGACGCTTTCCTGGCGCAACAGGTCGGTTTGCAGGATCACATCGAGAAAACCTGTTTGCAGCTGATCGCAGAGGTTCAGCGAGGTATCGGCCACCAGCTCGATTTCCACCAGCGGATAGTGATCGGTCATCTGTGCCACCAGCGGGCTGAGCCAGGTGTGGATGACCGTGTCCATCACACCGATGCGCACGCGCCCGGCCTTGCTCGAACGGTTCTCGATCGACTGCCGCAACGCTTGCATGGTGTCCATCATCTGCTCGGCATAATCGAGCACCTTCAAGCCCTCCGGCGTCAGGCTCACGCCACGGGAATCCCGCAGAAACAGCTTCACCCCAAGTTCACCTTCGAGCACGGCGATGCGGCTGGAGATCGACGCCTGGGTGGTGAAGAGTTTGTCTGCGGTGAGGCGAAAGCTCTTGAGTCGGGCGACCCAGACGAAGGTCTCGAGAAACTTCAGGTTCATGGGATTGGCTCGGGGGGATAAAGATTTCTTATGTCTAGGGCGGGTTTTTATTAGTTGGACGCAGCAGGGCAAGCGGCCCAAAAATCGATGCATCCGGTTCCCACGATAGGCGTCGTCGGGGCTCAGAACAATACCAATAAAATCAGCGCGGAGATTTGCCATGAGTGCGCCCGACACCCCCTTCACCCCGAAAGCCGTGGCTCGTCCGGGACCTTTCGACTGGTATCGCAACATCAATCAGCAGGAACGCCGCACCTTCTGGAGCTGCAAGATCGGCTATGGCCTGGATGGCATGGACACCCAGATGCTCAGCTTCGTGGTGCCGACCCTGATTGCCATGTGGGGCATCACCACCGGGCAGGCCGGGCTGATCCACACCAGTACCCTGATCGCTTCGGCCATCGGCGGTTGGGTGGCGGGCATTCTCTCCGACCGCATCGGCCGCGTGCGTACCTTGCAGCTGACGGTGTTGTGGTTTGCCTTCTTCACCTTCCTCTGCGGTTTTGCCCAGAACTACGAACAGCTGTTGATCGCCCGCACTCTGATGGGCTTCGGTTTCGGTGGCGAGTGGACGGCTGGCGCGGTTCTGATGGGCGAAGTCATCCGCGCCCAGGATCGCGGCAAGGCCGTCGGCATGGTGCAATCCGGCTGGGCGCTGGGGTGGGGGCTGACGGCCATTCTCTATGCGCTGTTGTTCTCGGTGTTGCCGGCAGAAGATGCCTGGCGCGCGCTGTTCATTCTCGGCATTGTGCCGGCGATTTTCGTGATCTTCGTCCGTCGCCTGGTCAAGGACCCGGAAATCTACCGCGAGGCCAAAGCCAGGCAGGAGCCGAGCAACCCGTCGAAGTTCTACGAGATCTTCGCCCCCGGCATGCTCTTCACCACGTTTCGCGCTTCACTGCTGACCACCGGCGCGTTGGGTGGCTACTACGCGATCACGTCCTGGTTGCCGACCTTCTTGAAGAACGAACGCGGTTTGAGCGTACTCAATACGAGCGGTTATCTGGCGATGGTGATCGTTGGGTCCTACGTGGGGTACGTCATCAGTGCCTATTTGACTGACATCCTCGGCCGCAAAAAGAACTTCATCCTGTTCGCCGTCGGCTCGTTCACCATTGTGCTGCTCTACACCCAACTGCCGGTCAGCAACGGTGTGATGCTCTGGCTGGGCTTTCCGCTGGGTTTCTTCGCCTCAGGCATCTTCAGCGGCATGGGCGCGTTCCTGACCGAGTTGTTTCCGACGCGGATTCGCGGTTCAGGCCAGGGCTTTTGCTACAACATCGGCCGGGCGCTGGCGGCGTTGTTCCCGCTGCTGATCGGTTTGCTCAGCCAGAAAGTGCCGCTGAGTGTGGGAATCGGTGCCTTTGCGGCGGTTTCCTACGGCGTGGTGATCCTCGCGGCCCTGAGTTTGCCGGAAACCCGTGGCAAGCAACTCGACGCCCAGTAACTGATAATCTGCGGGCCTGTCTTACAGATATGTCCCGCAGCAAAAAAGAATAATGCCTACAGGAGTGTTCACCGTGAGCCGCCTGCTATTGAACTGCGACATCGGCGAGAGTTTCGGCAACTGGACCATGGGTCTCGACGCCGAGGTCATGCCCTTTATCGATTGCGCCAACATCGCCTGCGGCTTCCATGCCGGCGACCCGAGCATCATGCGCAAGACCGTCAGCCTGGCCCTCAGCCATGGCGTACAGATTGGCGCCCATCCCGCCTATCAGGATCTGGTGGGCTTCGGCCGCCGCTCCATGGCTTACGCCGCCCAGGAACTCCAGGACATTCTGCATTACCAGATCGGCGCCCTCGATGGCATTTGCCGGGCCCAGGGTGGTCGGGTCAGTTACGTCAAACCCCACGGCGCGATGTACAACGACATGATGGCCAACCCGGCGCAATTGCGTGCGGTGTTGCAGGCCGTGGCCAGTTATGACCGCAGCTTGCCGTTGATGTTGATGGCCACCCGCGACAACAGCGCCGCGCAGCGGATGGGCGATGAATACGGCGTGACCCTGTGGTTCGAAGCCTTTGCCGATCGCGCTTACGACAGCGCCGGCATGCTGGTATCACGGCAACTGCCGGGCGCTGTGCATCATGATCCGGAGAGAATCATCGAGCAGGCGCTGATCATTGCCCGTGGCGACCATCTCACCGCCAGCGACGGCAGCGCCTTGCATTTGCAGGCCAACACCCTGTGCGTACACGGCGACAACGCCAGTTCGGTGGCCGCCGTGCAGCGCATTCGCGAGGCCTTGAATCAGCAGCGCGCGTCATGAAACTGCGGGTGGAAGTGGTCGCGCTGGATTGTCTGATGGTGCGTCTGTTCGATGAAATCGCCGAAGCCAACATGCCATGGATGCTCGCCGCCAGCGAAAGTCTGCGCAGCGCTTTCGGTGAACATCTGATCGATCTGGTGCCGTCCTACACCACGTTGATGGTGCATTACGACCTTGTCGCGATGAGCCCGGCCCAGGCACGGGAGTTGATTGCCGCAGCCTTGATCGATCTGTCGCCCAACGCGCGTACCCGCGGTACCTGCCATGTCCTGCCAGTCTGGTACGACTTGAGCGTCGGCCCGGAGCTGAGCCTGTTGGCACAGCGCAGCGGGTTGACGGTGGCAGAGGTGATCCGTCGGCACAGCGGGCGTGAATATCAGGTGTTCGCCCTGGGTTTCGCGCCGGGCTTCGCTTTCATGGGGCTGGTGGAAGAGGTGCTGGCCGCGCCGCGCCTGGACACCCCGCGCAAGAGAGTCGCCGCTGGCAGTGTCGGCATCGCCGAACGGCAAACGGCGGCCTATCCGGTGGTGTCGCCGGGGGGCTGGAACCTGATCGGTCGCACCCCGGCCAAGCTGTTCGACCGTCACCGCGACGGCTACAGCCTGATGCAGCCGGGCGACACCGTGCGTTTCGAAGCGGTGGATCACGCTGAGTTCATCAACCTGGGCGGTGATGACACGCCACTGGAGGGCCAGGTATGAGCCATCTGACGATTGAAGCCAGTACACCGCTGTGCCTGTTGCAGGACGCCGGGCGCTTTGGCGTGCGGCACCTGGGCGTGACTCAGGGCGGAGGGCTGGATTGGCGTTCGCTGTCCTGGGCCAACTGGCTGCTGGGCAACCGGCTGGATGCACCGGTGATCGAAATCACCCTCGGCGGGTTCACCGTGGTGGCCGAGGATGATTGCGTGCTGGCGCTGGCCGGGGCCGATCTTGGCGCGCAGGTGGACGGTGAGGCGCTGGCGCCGTGGCGCAGCTTCAGATTGCACAAAGGTCAACGGCTGCAATTCACCCAACCGTTACTCGGTGCCCGGGCCTATCTGGCCGCGCCGGGCGGGTTTGACGCGCCGAAGGTGTTGGGTAGCAGCGCGACGGTGGTACGCGAAGCACTCGGTGGCCTGGATGGCATGGGTCGCCCGTTGGGCAAGGATGACTCGCTCGGTTATTCGGGCAACTCGGTGATGCTGCTGCGGGAGTTGCCGGCGGACCTGCGACCGGATCTGAACCCCGATACGCCGTTGGACCTGGTGCTGGGAGCGCAAATCGGTGAGTTCAGCGGTCAGAGCCTGTTCGATGCGTTCAACAACCCATGGCACCTCGACAGTCGCGCCGACCGGATGGGCATTCGCCTGTTGGGCACGGCGTTGCAGTACCAGGGCAAGCCGATGATTTCCGAAGGCATCCCGCTGGGCGCCGTTCAGGTGCCACCGGACGGGCACCCGATCGTGCTGCTCAATGATCGGCAGACCATTGGCGGCTATCCACGATTGGGGGCGTTGACGCCATTGGCGCTGGCGCGGCTGGCGCAGTGTTTGCCGGGGGCACAGGTGCGGTTGCGGCCAGTGGTGCAGGATGTGGCGCATCGCGAGCAGGTCGAGTATTTGAGCCGGTTCAGTTGACCCTTGTGGGAGCTGGCTTGCCAGCGAAAGCGATCTTGAGCCTTGCAACGACAGATCGGACGCCTTCGCTGGCAAGCCAGCTCCTACAGGACAACGGGATTACTTGGAAAGAAACCGCATCCCTTCTTCCAACCCGCGAAGGGTCAGCGGATACATCTGGTCCTCGACCAAGTCCCGCACAATGTTGGTCGAGGAGGTGTAGCCCCAGGTGTCTTTCGGATACGGGTTGATCCAGATGAGCTTCTTGAACTTCTCCTTGAAACGCTGCATCCACACGTAGCCGGCTTCTTCGTTCCAGTGCTCGACGCTGCCGCCGGGTTGGGTGATTTCGTAGGGCGCCATGGCGGCGTCACCGATGAAGATCACTTTGTAGTCGGCACCGTACTTGTGCAGCAGGTCCTGGGTCGACGTGCGCTCGGACGTGCGGCGCATGTTGTTCTTCCACACCGATTCATAAATGAAGTTGTGGAAGTAGTAGTACTCCAGGTGCTTGAACTCGGTCTTGCAGGCCGAGAACAGCTCTTCGCAGATTTTCACGTGGGCGTCCATCGAGCCGCCGATGTCGAACAGCAGCAACAACTTCACCGTGTTGCGTCGCTCTGGACGCATCTGGATGTTCAGCAGGCCGGCGTCCTTGGCGGTGTGATCGATCGTGCCATCGATGTCCAGTTCTTCGGCCGCCCCTTGGCGGGCAAACTTGCGCAGGCGGCGCAGGGCAACCTTGATGTTGCGCGTGCCCAGTTCCACCGAGTCGTCGAGGTTCTTGTATTCGCGTTGGTCCCAGACCTTGACCGCCTTGCCCTGGCGCTTGCCGGCATCGCCGACCCGGATGCCTTCCGGATTGAACCCGCCTGAGCCGAACGGGCTGGTGCCGCCAGTGCCGATCCACTTGTTGCCGCCGGCATGACGTTCCTTCTGTTCTTCCAGGCGCTTCTTGAACTCTTCGATCAGCTTGTCCAGACCGCCGAGGGACTGAATCGCCGCCCGCTCTTCATCGGTCAGGGAGCGTTCGAATTCCTTGCGCAGCCAGTCCTCGGGGATCAGGGCCTGCAAATGGTCGTCGAGCTTTTCCAGGCCGTTGAAGTACGCCCCGAAAGCCCGGTCGAACTTGTCGAAATGCTTTTCGTCCTTCACCAGGATCGCCCTGGACAAGTAATAGAACTCGTCCATGTCGGCGAAGGTCACGCGCTGTTTCAGCGCGTTGATCAGGTCCAGCAGTTCGCGCACCGAGACCGGGACCTTGGCGGCGCGCATTTCATTGAACAGATTGAGCAGCATGGCATTTGCCCCGGATGATCAACGACTGCCGCGACGGCTCATGAATGCCAGGCGCTCAAGCAGTTGCACGTCCTGTTCGTTTTTCACCAAGGCGCCGGCCAGCGGCGGTATGGCCTTGGTCGGATCGCGTTCGCGCAGCACGGCTTCACCGATATTGTCGGCCATCAGCAGTTTCAGCCAGTCCACCAGTTCGGAGGTCGAGGGTTTCTTCTTCAGGCCCGGCACCTTGCGCACGTCGAAGAACACATCGAGGGCTTCGCTGACCAGGTCTTTCTTGATGTCCGGGTAGTGCACGTCGACGATTTTCTGCAGCGTGACGCGGTCGGGGAAAGCGATGTAGTGGAAGAAGCAGCGGCGCAGGAAGGCGTCCGGCAGTTCTTTTTCGTTGTTGGAGGTAATGATGATGATCGGGCGTTTCCTGGCCTTGATCGTCTCGTCGATCTCGTAAACGTAGAACTCCATCTTGTCGAGTTCTTGCAGCAGGTCGTTAGGGAACTCGATGTCGGCCTTGTCGATTTCGTCGATCAGCAGGATCACTCGCTCTTCGGACTCGAAGGCTTCCCAGAGCTTGCCTTTTTTCAGGTAGTTGCGTACGTCGTGCACCTTGTCCACGCCCAGTTGCGAGTCACGCAGGCGGCTGACCGCGTCGTACTCGTAGAGGCCCTGGTGGGCCTTGGTGGTGGACTTGATGTGCCAGGTAATCAGCTTGGCGCCAAAGGATTCGGCCAGTTGCTCGGCGAGCATGGTCTTGCCGGTGCCCGGTTCGCCCTTGACCAGCAACGGCCGCTCCAGGGTGATGGCGGCATTGACCGCCAGCTTCAGGTCATCGGTGGCGACGTAGGCCTGGGTGCCTTCGAACTTCATCTGCTAATCCTCGAACGGTAACGCCGACCTGAACGAGGCAGGGCGGGGCGCAATAAAATAGTCAGCCCCGACTATAACGCGGGGCCCGGTCGACTGTGAACGCAGACGGCTTATTCAGTCTCTGAATGGAGCGTCACATCCTGACTGGGTCGCGGCGGTTGCCGGGCAGCGTCTATTCACTGTCGATTTCTGGCTATCAACCGGCATCCGGCTTGGGTCTTTCATAGCGGGCGTTGAATGCCTCAATGAATCCATTGCGTAAAATCTGCAAAAACGCCTGGAACGCGCTGATATCTTGGCGATGTACGTTGCCACTGAGTTCCACTCGGGTGGCAAACTGGTTCTTGCCCTGGTTTTTCAGCACGGTCTCGGAGCCACCGACAATGGCCTCCCAGATGGAGCGGAAAATCCCTTTGTCCTTGTTTTCGACGTCCTGCTGCCAGTTGAACACGTCGACATCCCTGAGCAGCGGTTTGATATAGCCCGTCAATTTGGCGTTTTTGGCCTGCGCTTCGATGACCACATCGCCATGGCCGGCATTGAAATCGAACTTGCCGTAGGCCGAAGCAAAGTCGTTCATGCGTTTGAGTTCGATGTCCTTGGCCCGCAGGCGAAACTCGAAGTCTTCGAAATTGCTCAACGGGTCGAAGGTCGCGGTGGTTTCCAGCGGCGCATGCCCCAGCAACAGGGCTTTCCCTTCGAAGCGGGCGTCGCGTTTGCCTTGGGTATCAACCACGTTGGTCAGGTTGTAGAGGCTGGCGTTGACCTTGGTGGCGTTCATGTTCACCGGTGGTTTGGAATTGAAGTTGCGGAAGCTGATCTTGCCATCGTCAATTCGCACTTCGTTCAGTGTGATCGGCAGCAGTTTGCCCAGTTGCGCGCGCCAGTCGGTGCCCCGACCCGTCTGGGAGTTCTGCTTGTTGGCCCCACCATCGACGAAGTTCACCTCGGGGTTGATGAACTGCACCTGTGCCACCACTGCATGGTCGTACCAGAGCGAGTGCCAACTGACCGAGAGGTCGATCAGCGGTGCATTGACGAACGGCACTGGCACCTTGCCGTCGACCTTGACGATTTTCAGGCCGTTGATTTTGTAGGCGCCACGCCATAAGGCCAGGTCGACGTCAGTGACCTGACCACGGTAATCGCCCATGTCCGCCAACTTATCGTTGAGGTAATTGCGCACCAGGTAGGGCAGGGCGATATGTAGGGCAACCAGCAGCACGACGAGGCCTGCGAAGGTCCACAAGGGCCAGCTGTATCGACGTTTCATGATGGCAATTCTCTGGCGAACTATAGCGATTGACTGCGGTGGCCCGCGGACGTTCGCCTGACTGGACGCCCACGACCAACAGGCATACCTTTGTGCGCTTATCAAATGCTGTAGTAAGGACCCAGTCATGAGCCGCATTTTCGCTGACAACGCCCATTCCATCGGCAATACGCCGCTGGTACAGATCAACCGTATCGCCCCGCGCGGTGTGACCATCCTGGCCAAGATCGAAGGGCGCAACCCCGGTTATTCGGTCAAGTGCCGCATCGGCGCGAACATGATCTGGGACGCCGAAAGCACCGGCAAACTCAAGCCTGGCATGACCATTGTCGAACCGACCTCGGGTAATACAGGCATCGGCCTGGCCTTCGTCGCCGCCGCTCGTGGCTATAAATTGATGCTGACCATGCCAGCGTCCATGAGTATCGAGCGACGCAAGGTGCTCAAGGCCCTGGGTGCCGAACTGGTACTGACTGAACCGGCCAAGGGCATGAAAGGCGCGATCGAAAAAGCTGGCGAAATTGTGGCCAGCGATCCGTCGAAATATTTCATGCCGGCGCAATTCGAAAACCCGGCCAACCCGGCCATCCACGAAAAAACCACCGGCCCGGAAATCTGGAACGACACCGACGGCGCTGTCGATGTGTTGGTGGCAGGCGTCGGAACGGGCGGAACCATTACCGGCGTTTCGCGGTATATCAAGAATACCCAGGGCAAACCGATCATCTCGGTCGCGGTGGAACCCGCGGTATCGCCGGTGATCAGCCAGGCAATGGCCGGTGAAGAGATCAAGCCGAGCCCGCACAAGATCCAGGGCATCGGTGCCGGTTTCGTGCCGAAGAACCTGGATCTGTCGATCGTCGACCGGGTGGAGCTGGTCAGCGACGAGGAGTCCAAGGCCATGGCCCTGCGCTTGATGCAGGAGGAGGGGATTTTGTGCGGCATTTCCTGCGGGGCCGCGATGGCGGTGGCGGTACGGCTGGCCGAAACCCCGGAAATGCAGGGCAAGACCATTGTGGTGATCCTGCCGGATTCCGGTGAGCGTTACCTGTCGAGCATGCTGTTCAGCGATCTGTTCACCGAGCAGGAGACTCAGCAGTAACACCCGGGCGCCGGACGGTGCTGCCGCAGGGACGCGTGCCCTTACATCGCGGGAGGCTGATTCAGATCAGCGGATGTTCAAGAGTCTTATGCTAAATAGGCATTTATTGCGCAATCCTCAACACTGAATGTTGAATCCCGCGGGTGTTTACTGAGGCCGGTAGTGTTTATCATGCCGGCTGCCGCGCCGGGTGAATGGCGTTGTGCAGAAGTGTCTATTTCCAAGGAGTTGTTGATGACCTTTTCCTTTGCCGCGAAAGCGTCATTGTTGCTGCTGTTTGTGGGCAGCACCCTCTATGTGCATTTGCGTGGCAAGGCACGGTTGCCGGTGCTGCGACAGTTCGTCAATCATTCGGCGCTGTTCGCACCCTACAATGCCCTGATGTACCTGTTCTCCGGCGTGCCGTCGAAACCCTACCTGGATCGCAGCAAGTTCCCTGAACTGGATGTGCTCAAGGACAACTGGGAAGTCATTCGCGACGAGGCGATGCACCTGTTCGACGAGGGCTACATTCGCGCCGCCGAGAAGAACAACGACGCCGGTTTCGGCTCGTTTTTCAAGAAAGGCTGGAAGCGCTTCTACCTCAAGTGGTACGACAAACCCTTGCCGTCGGCCGAGCTCCTGTGCCCGAAAACCGTGGAGCTGGTCAGCCGCATTCCCAACGTCAAGGGCGCGATGTTTGCGCTGTTGCCGGGCGGCAGCCACCTCAATCCGCATCGCGACCCGTTCGCCGGTTCCCTGCGTTATCACCTCGGCCTGTCCACGCCGAACTCCGACGATTGCCGCATTTTCGTTGACGGTCAGGTCTACGCCTGGCGCGACGGTGAAGACGTGATGTTCGATGAAACCTACGTGCACTGGGTCAAGAACGAAACCGAGAAGACTCGCGTCATCCTGTTCTGCGACATCGAGCGACCGCTGAGCAACCGTCTGATGACCCGTATCAACCGCTCGGTCAGCGGCCTGCTGGGGCGTGCAACCGCGCCGCAGAACCTTGACGACGAGCGCGTCGGCGGGATCAACCAGGCCTATGCCTGGAGCAAGCGCTTCAGCGACAAACTCAGCGGTGGGATCAAGCAGTGGAAGCGTCGCAACCCCAAGGCCTACCGAGTGCTGCGCCCGGTGTTGGCAGTGGTGGTGCTGACATTGTTGGGGTATTGGTTGTTTGGTTGAATAACTGGTCGGCACCGGCAAGCCAGCTCCTACAAGGGACCGTGTCGGTCACCTGATACCTGTAGGAGCCAGCCTGCTGGCGATGCGCTTAAGGGCGCTGCGTTTATCCAGACCACACGCGTTATCGTTGACGACCTTCGCTGCGATGCGGCGACCCGACAAGCCAGCTCCTACATTGATCGCTTGTCCTGCCAATCCCTGGTGGAAAAATCAAAGAAGTTCGCACGACAACCTCGACGCTTTACCTTCAACGCAACTTATTGCAATTGATGTCTCGCGCTGGTTATAGTCGGCGCACCGTGAGTTTCAGTACTCACTTTTTCATTCCTCGAGAAAAGATCAGCCCATGCCTGCATCCCTCATCAACGCGGTAGTCGATTCAGCGGTCAACGCTGGCGTCGTGCCGTGCGGGAATCAGCAGCCGGGGCAGATCAGTCATTACCCCCCTCCTGTCAGTCGCACGCCAGTGTGCGCGGTGGTCTCGCCGCCAGGTGTTGGCGTTTCGGGCTGATCAGCGTTTTCTGCTGCTCCCCGGTGCCTGCCTGAAAAAAAACACGACTGAATTTCAGCTACGGCTGAGTTGGCTTCTTGCCTGACTACAGGTGGTATTCATGTTTGTCCTTTCGAAAAAGTCCGCGCTCGCGGCGGCTTCCACGAGTCTGTTCGTCCTGCTGTGGAGCAGTGGGGCGATCTTCTCCAAATGGGGGCTGGCTCATGCGTCGCCCTTTGCCTTTCTGTTCATTCGCTTTGGCATTGCCTTGTGCGGCTTGATCCTGCTGGTGCCCTTGCTCAAGCTGAAATTGCCCAAGGGCGGCAAACCGATGCTGTATGCCATGGCCACCGGGGTGGTGTTGCTGGGGACTTATCAGATTTTCTATCTGCTGGCCCTGGACCTGAAAGTCACCCCCGGCGTGATGGCGACGATCATGGGCGTGCAACCCATTCTCACCGTGGTGATCATGGAGCGTCAGCGATCAGCCAGCCGGATGTTCGGCCTGTCGCTCGGTCTGGCCGGGTTGATCATGGTGGTCTATCAGGGCATCGGCCTGGCCGGCATGTCGCTGGCCGGCATGCTCTTCGGGTTGCTGGCGCTGGTGAGCATGACCTTCGGCTCGATCATGCAAAAACGCATCACCGACAATCCCCTCGGCACGTTGCCGGTGCAGTACCTCGC
Organism: Pseudomonas sp. MIL9; assembly: GCF_016887925.1. Classification (NCBI taxonomy): domain Bacteria; kingdom Pseudomonadati; phylum Pseudomonadota; class Gammaproteobacteria; order Pseudomonadales; family Pseudomonadaceae; genus Pseudomonas; species Pseudomonas sp. MIL9. The sequence goes on from NZ_JAFEHE010000003.1 coordinate 264,564, forward strand.
CGGGTTGCTGTTGTGCGGGATATTCGTGCCGTTCCAGCCGTTCCACTTCGAGCACGGCAGCGGTTTTATCGTGCCGGTGTTGTGGATGGGCCTGGTGGTATCGGTATTGGCGACGCTGTTGCTCTACCGCTTGATCGCCCGGGGCAATCTGGTGAACGTCACCAGTCTGTTTTACCTGGTGCCGGCGGTGACCGCAGTGATGGACTATCTGTTTTTCGGCAACCGCTTGGCACTGCTGAGCCTGCTCGGCATGTTGCTGATCATTGTCGGTCTGGTGTTTGTGTTCCGTAAGACGGCGTAAATATGAACAGGCCCGGCGTGTTGCGCCGGGCCTGTCATGCCGTGACTTGGCCAGTCCAGATCATTCACCCCCTGATGAAGTGACTCAGCCTCTAGCAAGGCGGAACGGTCTGACCGCATTCCAGGACCCTTCCTACATCAATCTGTTTGCCCCGTTGTTAACGTGCCCGCCAAATTTTTGCGTGCACAACCAGGGACGGTTTGCACATCGCGCTTGATAAGGGATAAGCGTATGTTCAGGTCGGCCAATACGGCGCATTTCGCGCTGCACATTCCCGCTGTTCGTAATGATTTCAAGGTCCTCGCCTTTGACGGTGTAGAGGCCATCAGCGCCTTGTACGCGATCCAGGTTGAACTGGTCAGCGAAAACCCGAATGTCGATCCGGAGAGTCTGCTCGGTCAGCCCGCATTCCTTCAGTTCGGTCTCAACGGCGAAGGTCTTCATGGCCATATCGAAGAGGTGGTCGTCGGTGAAACCGGCAAGCGTCTGACCCATTACCACCTGTGCCTCGTCCCGGCGCTGCACTACTTGCAGTTCAGCCACGACCAACGGATTTTCCAGAAGCTGACGGTGCCGCAAATCATCGCTCAGGTGCTCAAGGGGCACGGCATTCAGGCCGATGCGTTCACCTTCCATGTCAGCACCAGCCCGGAGCGCGAATACTGCACTCAATACGGGGAAAATAATTATGAGTTCCTCCAGCGTCTGTGCGCCGAGGACGGTATCGCGTGGCATTTTCAGTATTCGCCGAACGGTCATGTGCTGGTGTTCACCGACGATCAGACCTGGTTCCCGACACTGGCCGATACACCCTATCTACAAGATTCCGGCATGGTGGCGGATCACCCCGTGGTCAACCAGTTCTCCATGAGGTATCGCAGCCGCACCAGCACCACGACGCGTAGGCACTATGACTTCCAGCGCCCGAGTGTGATGCAGGAAAGCCGCTTCGCTGCCGAGTTCAGTCCCGTGCTCGAAGACTATCGCTACCCCGCACTGATCAAGAACGAGAAGCACGGCGACCAACTCGCTCGCCAGGCCCTGGAGCGGCACCGTGTCGATTACCGGCTGTTCGAGGGCCAGAGCGATCAGGCGACGCTGCGCAGTGGTCACTTTTTTACCCTGACCGAGCATCCGCGCGAACGCTGCAACGGTCTGTGGCTGTTGCTTAGCGTGACACACGCTGGAAAACAGCCACAGTCTCTGGAAGAGGCGATCACCAGCGACGTCCAATCCGAGGACGGCTTTACCCAAGGCTATCGCAACAGCTTCAGCGTCATTCCATGGGATGTGTTTTACCGACCGCCGATACGTACGCGAAAAATGCCACTGGTGAGTCAGACCGCCCGGGTGACCGGACCTGCCAGCGAGGAGATCTATTGCGATGAGTATGGTCGGGTCAAAGTCGAGTTCCATTGGGACCGGGCCGGACTCAACAGTGAAAGAAGCAGTTGCTGGTTGCGGGTATCCAGTAACTGGGCAGGTGAGAATTTCGGCTCTGTGACCATTCCGCGTGTCGGCATGGAAGTGGTCGTGACCTTCCTGGAGGGCAATCCCGATCATCCGCTCATTACCGGTTGCGTGATGAACAAGGTCAACTCGGCGCCCTACCCACTGCCCGAGCACAAAACCAAAACCGTATTGCGCAGCCACAGCTCCCCGCACACCGGGGGGTACAACGAGCTGTCGCTCGAAGACCGCGCCGGGCAGGAAAAAATCTACCTGCGGGCGCAGCGTGACTTCGAACAATTGGTTCTCAATGACAGCGACACCCGGATTGGCCGCGACCGTTTCGAGCAGGTGGATAATCACAGTACCTGCCTGATCAAGGGCGACGAGTCGCATACCACCCAAGGCGCGCGCAATACGGTGATCGGCGGCGATGAGCTGATCAACATCACCCGCAACAGCAGCACGACCGCAGAGGGCGCCTGGGTGATTCAGGCCGGGCCGCAGGCCCGTGTCACTGCCAACAACGTGGTGATTGATGCGGGGGCCAGCCTGACGCTCACGGCTGGCGGCCATCACCTGGTCATCAACTCCGCGGGGATTTTCAACAGCGTAGCCCTTGTCGAAGGCGGGGTGCCGGTACCCGGGATAGCACCGCAGGCGGCTGGCTCATTACTCCCCGTAGCGTCGCAACAGCTTGCGCTATCACTGGCCGCGCAAAAACGGGCATTGGCTCAGGCGGCTCAGATGGCCGCACCGATTTGCGCCGTGTGTCAAAAGCTAGCGGAGAAACGGACATGAGTCAGGCGTATCTGCTGCTGGATCGAACCCGCATTGAACGTCTGTCCGAGCGGCTGTTTGAGCTGGGGAGCACGACGTTCCGGTCACTCTACCGCAACACCGCTTATGGCCCATTGGAGGAAGTCGGGCCGGTCCTGGTGCCTGTTTCTCCCGATAGCCCGCTGGCCCAGCACTTTTTCCAGGAGTGGAGCACGACCTGCGGCATCTGGCTGGAGTCAGAGGCGCAGGAAGAGGTCGTGCTTGGGCATTTACGCAGCCTGATTCACGTGCGTGTCGAAGGGGATGTCACGGTCCTGTTCCGTTACCACGACCTTCGAATCGCGGCCTTGTGGCTAACCTCGCTGCCCGCTTTCGAGCGTGATCGCTTGATGGGACCTGTGCGACTGATCCGGCTCCCGGAACTGGAGATCCACCAGGAAAATCCCGATCAACCCGCTGCACTCTATGCGCATGAGCCCTGGCTGTTGCTGTCCGCGCATCAGCTGGAGCACTTGGGCAGCGCCCAGCGTCAGCACTTCGCTCAGCAGTTGATCGAACACGGTCAGCACTACTTTCCCCAATACCTGCAAGGGCTGGACGCCGGGGCATTGCAACAGTGGGCGTTGCACTGCCAGCAGCATGCCGGCCGTCACGGGTACAGCGCCATCGATGAGGTCCTGTTCTGGGCTCGCTTCCAGGCTTTGCTGGGCACCGACTTTCCCGATGCGCCGGCTCACGCCAGTTACCGAAACATGTTGACCGAGCCCGGCCTGTCGCCCAGGCAACGGCTGGATAACCTGAACGCCGAACTGACGCGGCGGCAGGTCACCGACAAGGAGTTCTCCCTATGAGCGCAGAGCAACTGGCCTGGATTGATCGAGCCGCCCAGGCCGAGCGCGCCGCCAAGGCGCAGCCTCACATCGATATCAACTGTACGCTGATGCCGTGCCCCGCCAGCCAGGCGGAGCTTTTCGTCGTGCCCGTGCGTTATGCCCTGGCCGAGGAAAAGGCCGAAAACCCCTGCTGCGCCCCCGGCGTGTCCACCCAGGGCCGGCCCATGGCGGTGCGACGCCTGCGTGCCGGGTTTGTTTATCTGTGGCAGGACCAGGGGCCGCTCAAGCGTTATGGCGTCTCGCGCTCTGGCCAGTTCAAGGAACAGGCACTGGACGAGGATGAAACGCTGCTGCTCAACGCTCCCCTGTCGGGGTTGGCGTTGGAAAAAATCCACGATGCCTGGATGCTCTACAGCGAATTCCCCTTGAACCCCGAGTACTGCAAGGCGCTGAGTGACAGCAGCGCCAAGCGCCATGAACACATGCGCCATATCGCCCTGCGTACCGTGGCCAACGAACTGCAAGCCAAGCATTGCCCGCCGCTGGAACAAGCCGCCGAGGTGATGGCTGAATTGCTCCCCGACACCTTCGCCCGCGCCCTGAAAGCGGACCTGAAGCGGGGCGCCGAGGACACCGACGCACTGGGCGAGGCCGTGATGAAGGACCCGACGCCACGCAACATTAAGGCCTACACCGACGCCATGCACCGTGCTCGCGAGCGCGAGCGCGTCCTGGCCCTGCACCCCGACGTCAGCGACCAGCCGCCGGGCCAGTGGAGCGCCGAGCCGTGGGAGGGGCAGGGCACTCAGGACTGGCTGGACGGCGCCAATGCACAAACCGAGGGGCTGTTCGCCGTCTTCGCCTGCCTCGACGACGACCTGGGTGTGCTGCGTGACATCAATCACGAACAGGAATGGCTGGAGGCGAACCACGAAAAATGGCT